>NZ_JACAGF010000040.1:0-2779 GCF_030324345.1 Empedobacter sp. R750
GCTTAAAAAGGCTTAAACGAGGTCATATATTCTGTTTTTTACTGTAAATTGGAGTTGTGCAACAGTTACCGATGTTATGCCTAGTGTTTTATAAGTTTTTGAATTAATTTGTATACGTGTGAACCAAGTTTTGAGGGGAAATCTTCTTGCTCATCATCTAAATTAATAGCTTGCTCTATAGCTAAATCTAAATGAGGTAAATAAAGTTCAGGTTTAGGATTACTCTTGTTGTAAGATCCTAAAATTTCAGTTATTTTAGTATCTATATAATTTTTTTTACTAGTTACTTTTGCATTTTGTAAAATAAGGTTCAATTCCTCTTCAGAATATTCTGATAAATTTTTAATGTGAAGTAAAAGCCATAATTCAAAACAAGGATTACTTACAGCCACATACATATTCTCAAGATTTTTACATTCTTTTATTATTTCGGGAATATTTCTCCATCTGTCAGTGTCTATTATCATCCATAATTCGTCAGTATTTTTAAAATTGTATTCGTATTTCGCTTCTCTTTTTAATTTTTTAAAAACGTGATTAGGAGCGCTATTAGTGTCGGTTTTAGGTCTTTTTAGAAGATGGAGGTATATTAGACTATCATTAAATCTTTCAGAATTTTTAAACTCTTCAAAATATATTTCTTCTGTTTCATTACCTTCAAAAGCTAATACTATAATCTTTTCTTTCTCAATAGAATTACTTTCTCTGAATAATTCATCTCTTTCTCTAGGCATATTATTTCAAAGTTTTACTATTAAGAATTGTTAATTTATTTCTACTTCCAATTCGAGGTATAGCTTTAAATCGTCCTAATAGATAGTCTTTCCTGATTTCTTTGTCAAAACGAACATTATACTCCTCTAATGAATGTAATTTACTTGCACCTTCATTATCTTTTACTACAAACCACACTTCATCTTTTCTTAGTAACTTTTGAGTTAATAATGAAGATTCGTGACTAGCTAGAATTAATTGACTATTTACATTAACTGCTTTAGTGACAAATAAATCAATTAAATCGTAAATTAAATTAGGATGAAGGCTTCGTTCCATTTCATCAATTATAAAAACATTATCTCCTTTTAACAAGTCTAAAAGCAAGGGGATAAAATCCATAATTCTATTCGTACCATCAGATTCGTCGCTTGTGTCAAATTTTTCATAATTATCGTCTCCTTTAACTGTATGTTTGGTCATAAACTTTTCAATAACCAAATCTGAGTCTTTAATTGATAAGAAATAAGTCGTATTTTTATTTGATAAGATTGAAGCTCTGATATTTTCAGATTTTTTACTTAATAAATCTTCTTTAATTTTAGATAAAATCGGTTTAGGAACATCAACGCTTTCAAAGTCAACTTTTTCTAAACATACACCTGTAATTCCTGTATCAAAATATTTTAAAAATTGTTCGAAAGTTGTTAATAATTCCTCATCTTGTTTTAATTCGAACTTTAATCCCTCATTATATTTATCATCTGGAAAAATAACTTTTAAAGAATTTTGAAACCAATCAATTACATTTAAAAGATCATCTATTTTTGAAACATTTTCCTTAACTTTTCGAGTTCTGATTTCATTTAAAAACAGTTGATTATTAGGTGTGCCTTTCGCTGTAAATTTTAAAAATAGCTTTTCTTCTTCTAATTTTATATTTTTTAAAATATTTTCTAAATCAAAGTTTTCAGCATTAGAATTATTTCTTTCGAAGATTTTTATATCTTTTTTTGAAGTCACTTCGTATAGCCATTCTTCTTTTATTGAGTCTGAATCAAATACAAAACCATAAGCATAATTTTTATTTTTATGTTGAATTGTATATTCAATTCTTGAATCTTTATTTTTAAATTCTTTATTTAATCTGAATTTTTGATAATCTATTACAGATTCTGATTTAGTACCTTTTAGAACTAATTTTTGTCCAAAATCGATAGCTTTAATTAAATTTGATTTACCAGATGCATTTGCACCAAAAAGTACTGAAGTTTTAAGAACTGAAACTCCGTTAATTTTTTTAGTTTTATGTTCACTTTTTAATGTTCCTTTTCCAGGAATTAATGAGAAAATTTGTCTTGAACAAAATGACGAAAAATTCTCAACGGAAAACTTGATTAACATAACTTCTATTGTTTAATAGAACAAATGTAGTGATTTTTTCACATTTACAATATTTTGCAGTGTTTTTTAACATTAGGCATAACATTGTTTTTTAAGAAACTACTATAGCATTTGTTTCGTAAAAATCAGCTATATCTGCATTTCGTGTAAATAACAAATATACAAACAAAACTATATTGTATACCTTATTGTGTAAAATAAAAAACTCTCTAAAATTACTTCTAAAGAGGTTGTTATTTATACTATTTTGTGTTTTTAAAACTAAAATTGGAATTGTGCAACAGTTACAGATGTTATGGGGTGGCTTAGTTAATTAAGATTGATGACGTTTCACCTGTATACCATTCCATTTGTTCTGCAAGTAAATCAAGAGGTTTTAATAAAAACTCTAAAAGCAATTGTGGTGAAGTCCCATATTCATTTCCTTTAATAATTTTATCAATTTTATTCTGATACATATTATAATTCTTATGATACGGTTTATCGATTAAATATTCTTTAGTGACTTCAATAACAACACTATCCTTTCTTCTTATGATCTTTTTATGTTTAACTAAGCAAGTGTCACATGGATAATAATCGAAATGGATATCCTAACGAAAGTTCCAGAGTAAGAAAAGGTATATAATACTTATCTTACAATTATGAAAGGAATAAAAAA
>NZ_JACAGF010000041.1:0-2465 GCF_030324345.1 Empedobacter sp. R750
TCATAAAAAAGTTGAGGAATAAATTCTTTTCGTCCTTGCATACTACAAGATATGAAAAATTGCTATATTTAGTGTTGGGCAACAAGCACACGGGTTTTGCGTCAGGCGGGCTGACGTTCAAACTTGAAGTTTTGTGCTTTTAATAAACTTTAGTAATAAATTGAAACTTTGTGCTCCTAAACCCGCCCGAACGCAAAGCCCGAAAACGTTAGTGGCAATGGCAGGACATCATACCGCTAAAATTCAACGTCAGAAAAAGAGAAGCAGACCTGAGTTTTTTTCATAATTTTGTAATTTTAATCAAAATGAATAATCAAATTTTTGAAAACACTAAAATTTCATAAGACCGAATGTGGAGTTGATTTTCTTCTGAATGTATTACCATCGACAGAAGTCAGGGATAGTTATCTAAAAGGGGAAGTTTACAACACCGATTTTTTTGAAATTGTTTTTTTCAAAAAAGGCAATGGACATATCATTCTAAATCATCAAAAAAAAGTTATTGAAGATAACAGCATTGTTTTTATTTCGGCATTTCAAAAACGACAATGGCAACTCAACCCCGATAATTTAGATTTTACGGTTTTGGCATTTCAAGAAGATTTTTTAAATGACTTTTTTTCTGATAAATTGTTTACATACCGCCTGTTGTACTTCTATCAGTTGGAGTATCCTTTGTGTATGCAAGTGCAACAGGACATCACAACGTTTTATTGTGTTCTATTGTCCGAAATGAAAACCGAACTGCTTAAAACCAAAGCAGATAGTGTGCATATTATCCGTTCTTTAATCTATTATCTGTTGCAAAAATTAAACAGAGAATATGCCGAAAAACATCAGTTGCCTTTGGAAAAAAACGGAAACAATTATGCTTTTCAATTCAAAAAACTAACCGAAATCCACATCAAGGAAAAACAACGTATCAACGATTATACAGAGATATTGAATGTCAGTAGAATATCTTTAAACAAAGCGGTAAAAGAATATTTCAATGTTACGGCAACCTATATGTTAAAGCAACGATTGTTGATAGAAATAAAAGATTACCTTATCCATTCGGAATTAACTGTTGCAGAAATTGCCTATGAACTTAATTTCTCTGAACCGAACCATTTAATGCGTTTTTTCAAGAACCAAACAGGAATGACCACTACTGAATTTTTAGCAGATTATCAAAATGGTATCCATTCCTAATATTTTGGTAGCTTCTGATTTTTAGAAGCAAAGTAATTTTGCTCCATAATTTAAAATATAAAAATTATGAGCAAGAAAGCATTAATCATTATCGATATTCAAAACGATTATTTTGAAGGCGGAGCTATTGAGTTGGTAAATCCAGTAGAAGCAAGTCTAAATGCCCGTAAAGTGTTGAATTATTTTAGGGAAAATAATTTGCCAATCGCACACATTCAACACGTTTCAGCCAATCACGAAGTTATGCCGATTTTCGTGGAAGGAACAAAAGGTTTCGACATACACGAAAACGTAAAACCACTTGACGGAGAAAAAGTATTCCGCAAATACTTTCCGAACAGTTTCAGAGGAACAGGACTTTTGGAATATCTGAAAGAAAACGAAGTAACCGAAGTCGTTATTACAGGAATGATGACACATATGTGCGTAGATGCCACCACAAGAGCCGCATTTGATTTTGAATACAAATGTACTGTAATCGGAGATGCTTGTGCATCAAGAGATTTGGAAATCAAAGGAAGTAGCGTAAAATCTACCGATGTACACAACGCATTTTTATCCGCATTGGAATTTTTCTATGCCGAAATCAAAAACACGGACGAATTTTTATCAGCATAATTTCGTTAAAAATAATTCAAAGCCCTGTAATAGAAATTATTGCAGGGCTATTTTTTTGTGTCCCTAATCGTGTGATATTGTAATGTAAAATCTTTCTCTATTTTTAATTTCCCTGACAACATACAACAAATAGCCACAGCCACTAACATCGCATTATCCAAAGTTTCTTTGCAAAGTCTTTATTTTAGAGGGTTGGTTACTCATTTTATAGCAGTTAGTACAACATAAGTACAACAATTGGAAAAGTATGTTTTAAGTCTTTGTTGAGATTAGATTTTGAGCCATAAAAAACGAAACTTTAACATTTGATCTGGGCTTAAAAATGCGAAATTCGAGCATATAAACCGACTTTATTTAACTGAGCAGTACAATTCATCAACTGATATTCTGCCAATTTGGAACAATAATAGTCCCTTGATGCTTTGGCATATCCATTTTGAAGCAACAATTCATTCAAACATTCGCCTGATTCCAGGATTACATAACCTAATTACCTATGATAAAAATCGTAGGCATTTTTTATTTCTGTAAGTATGGTTACTCTATCTCCAACACCCAAAACGTTAGTTAGGTAATTTTGGATATACTAACTTAGTTGGGAGTAAAAGTTAAGCATAAAACCTTAATTTTAATATATGAAAAGAATCCGTAAA
>NZ_JACAGF010000042.1:0-2251 GCF_030324345.1 Empedobacter sp. R750
TAACGTTTTGCAGCTTGGCGAAGTGGCGGATTTAGAAGCACTTACTTTCAATTTAGCACTAATGTTCATTTGAAAATCAAATGTTCAATTTAGCACTGAACCCGCCATTTTGCCAAACTGCTGTTACCTGCTGTGTTTTTTTCGGTTATACATTTTCTATTACGAATTTAACGATTTTGTCTTTACGTTGCTGAATAAGTTCTTTAGTCCAAGTTGAACTTTCAGCCGTCATTTTTTGTATTTCTCGTTGTTGTTCCAAATGGTTGTAACTACTTCGTTTGTCAGCAAATGGTTTGTTACCAACTGAACAATTATGTGATTTAGAAAGCAACAAATAATTTCCTAAACAATTGATGTATTGATTTACAAATTCCTCGTCATAACTGTCATAACCTGTTTCTGGATTTTCAGTTTGCGGTGCAATGTGTTCCAATTCTGGTTTTTCAATTTTGTCAAATCGAGTAGGCGAGTAACCGCTTTTGCCTTGTCCTTCCAAATGGTTTTCGTATTTCCAAAGTAGATATTTTGCAGTTGTATGATTTATTCCGCCTTGAATTGAACGCTCCAATTCTTTGTTTCCCCAATATGACCACCACCAATCTTGTGTAGTTTTCATCCAATCAATTCTAACATTTATTGGTGTGATGTCAGGATTTTCAGAAGTAAATTTTTGGTAAACGTCATTTAATCGTGAAGTTATTTCGGCTCTTGTTCCGATTAGTCTGTGTCGCAAAACCATTGTTTCCAACTTGCTACAAAGTAAATTGATTTGATTTATTGGCAAACCAAATTTGTAAGCTTTGATTATAAACGGCATTGCAATACCAATTCCGCCAAGTGTTACAAGCGAGTGAATTTCTAAATTTTCTCTTTCGTCTTTGCTGAAAAATGTTGTTAAATGCTCAAAACTTATAGCAAGTGATTGAGTAAATGACTTAATAAAAGGAATTGGATTTGCTTCCGAAAGCAATTTATTTATTTTGTCAATTGCGTTAGTTTCCCAAAGTGAATTGAAGTGTACACGAAGTGTGTAAACTAAAACATCATCTTCGTTAATTCTGTATTCGATTGATGAAATTGATTTGTAAATTTCTTCAAATCTGTCTTTGATTTCTTTTATCAGACTTTCTTTTTCTTCACCACCATAAAGATGAACGTTGAACATAAATTGAGCTTTGATAATTTCTAAATTTGAAGGTTTTTTACCTCTGTTGTTTTGGAAAATGAACATTTGGATTGCTTCCGATGCGTCTTTTACTGGATGTGTTGTGCAAGATGCGTTTTGAACCGTATCCAACATTTTCAACAAATACGTTTCGTCTTTGTCGGCAAGTTGTGAAGTGAAAAAATCAAACGCAATTGCAATGCGTTTTGCAGAAACGGTTTTTATTCCATTTCTGTCTTTTTTGCTTTGGTCAATTACGCAATCTTTGAAAAATCTATCATCATAATCAACTGTTTCAAAACGATAAGTTGAGTTTCGTTTAATGATGTCTTCAAACGTTTCTTGTTCGGTTTCGTTTAAAGGTCTGATTTGTTTTAGTCTGCTGAATAATGCTGATAAGAAAATGACGATTGTCGTCATTCGCTGTTGTCCGTCAATTATTCCAAACTTTTTCTCGTCTTTTTCTTCAAATAAAAAGTGTCCGAAATAGTATTTTGATTTGGTCGAACTTTTATTGTAGTCTTCCAAGTCAGATAAAAACACGTTTGTCTGTTTTGGTGAGTTTGTTTTTTCGAGTTCTGTGTCCCAAGAATATGCTCTTTGATATGTCGGCACAAAAATTTTATTGCCTGCCAACATTTGTTTTACAGTTGTAGATGCTTCCATTAAATAAATTTTGGATGAAAAATATCAAAGGTGGCGAAGCCACCTTTGGTAAAAGATTTTACATAGCTGGTTGATGTTTCTTTGTCGGACTTTTTGAGCAAGAACCCGAACATAAACTTGTTAAGCTCGAATACTTACTGCCACAACATTTACAAACGTATTGCGATTTTTCAGAACCTTCATAAAGTCCGTGTTTCTTTCCTTCAGGATTTTTTGAGCAAGAGCCTGATGTTAAACTTGTCACGCTGGAATATTTACTTCCGCACCATTTGCAATAAAAGTTAGCCATAATAATATTGGTTTTTTCATTTGTGCTTACTCTGTTCGGTTTTCAGCTTTCCCCGTTAGTTCTGCAAATGTCGGTTATCAATCGGTCAAACCGTGTCGTTGTGGACGGTCGCTCGTAACATAGCAGGTAAC
>NZ_JACAGF010000043.1:0-2161 GCF_030324345.1 Empedobacter sp. R750
TATGTTGCCTTTATCCTGCCTTTATGTTGGGAGTATCTAGCAAGTTTCAATAAAATCTCAAAAATCCCCCTTTGTATATGTTTTTCACATTTGATGAGCGTTAACAATCACCTCACCCTATGGGTGTACAAATCACCCTCCTAAATTATGGTTTAAGCTGTTATAAGCTCAATACCTGCTTTATCAGCTTTGTATTTTATTTTATTTATGAGCTCATAATAACTCCAGTTTCTTAGGACAAATCTTTCTTCTTTGGCTATTTCTATTTTTTCTTCTTGATCTAGAATAACTATCGTTCCTGCTTTTTTTTCAACGCAAAAATCAATTAACATTCTACTGTAAACATGTAGCCGATGATGAACATATTTACTCTCTGTATTTTTTAATTTTTTTGCTATTTTTAATTTTCTTGCTTTTCCTTTCCCTCCTTTGCAATAAGGCACTCCTTCTAGTATTCTTTTACGAGAAGCTTGTATCGCTAATCTTCTGTACAAAAATTCTTCTTTGCTACCAATGGTAAGTTGAGATCTACCTATTTTTACAACCAACGGATATTCCAACGACAAGGAAACTTCTGCAATAATATCGGGTTGTAATTGATTTTTTTCTTTTTCGATTTCTACAGTGAATACCCAAAATATTTTATTTTTTTCTAATTTAATATGCGATCTACAAATTCTAATTTCTTTACTTACTATTTGCTCCAATAGCTTATAATTATCAATATAATCTCTTCCAAGATACGTTTTAAAAGGTATTTTATAAAGTTTAAAATAAATGTATTTTTTATCTGTATCATACGAGAATTTACTTATCCTCGCTATATTAAAAGGAATTGCTATATCTCGTTTAAAAATTTTTAATGAAAGTTCACCTTTCCAATACCTGACACAATCCTTCTTGAAGGATAGGTATAACATATTCATCAAACAAGACAATATATACATTGGAACTTCGTCCTTAAAACGTTTTGAGAGTACACGATAAATGGTAGTCGACCGTGAACATTTGAGTATACCATCTTCATCTTTGTTTTCGTCTACTAATTTATATTTGATTCCGTCAGAGAAATAAAAAAAATCTTTCACCATTTCTTGCACATACAAATGAGAAACAATCAAATTAGCCGCTATAAAACATCTATTTTGCCATTTATAAAGCGTGCTCAAAACTTCTTTTCGTTCTTCTTGAGTCGGTAAATCAGCAATTAGCTGTATTTTACGTGTTAAAAAAACTGTAGAATTTTCCATATTTAGTTATTTAGGGGGGTAAACTTGTTTTGTTGAGACAATTTATAAGCGACTACAAATTCATTGTGCACTTCTTTCTGAGAAAGTTCTAATGTCTGAGCAATGGTTGTAAACGATTGTTTCTTCTCGAATCGAAGCTTTAAAATCAACGATTGTTTTTCGGTCATTTGATTTTGTTCCTTTTCCTTAGAAACTATTTTCTTTTTAGACACTAATACATCATGACTATTTATAAGGTTCTTAACATCCTCTATTGCACTTTTAATCTCCTTGCTCGTTTCTGAAACTCTTTTTCCCATTGCATTGGCAATCGATTTGTATCTGAATCCATATTTCAAACAGAGTTCAATCAAATGTTTTCTTTCAGCACTTAATAAGGGTAATATTTTTCTAATTTCTTCATAATGTTGGTCATGTATTATTTTATCCTTTATGTTTTCTGCAACCTCTAACGGATCGTATCCAGTCAAATAACTATCATAATTCTCGTAACTATCTAATGAATGCACCGACCTAAAAAATTTATTTTTAGATCTTCTATAATGCGAATAACAACTTTGTTTCAAAACAAGTCGCGTGAAATAAAAGATATGTTCAGGTCTTTCTATGTTATCTCGATATTCCCATAATTTCAGAAACGCATCTTGTACCAAACATTCTACAACAAATTCATCATAAACTATTTGTTTACCAATCCAAAAAAGTAATCTTTTATGTCGTGAATAGATTTGCTCCAAAGCTTTGGGATCGCCTTTTTTAAATAATTCATATTCTTTTTCTAGCATAATAAAGGTGGTTTTAATTATGTTTTACATGATGCGTATTACGTTCTACGTTTTTACATAGTTTTTTAATTCAACATTAGTTTTAAAAGTCACTCCTTACCCTGTACATCGCGCCAACTTTGTTTT
>NZ_JACAGF010000044.1:0-1714 GCF_030324345.1 Empedobacter sp. R750
GTAACTGTTGCACAACTCCAATTTACAGTAAAAAACAGAATATATGACCTCGTTTAAGCCTTTTTAAGCGAGGTTTATTTTTAGAAAAATATATTAATGTAAAATTAGGTTTGCTTAAAAACTCTCTTTTTAAGGAGTGAAGGAGTGATTTTGTAGAAGCGTAGTTCTTCCCTTGTTTTAAATAAATAACTTGGGCTAAAACACTTGATTTTTTGACTGTAAAGCGTAGATATTTCTTCAAGTTGTAAGATAAACTTGACATTAGTACATGTTTATTTGCTTTAGACATTCCTCTGCTGTTGATTCGTTTTAAGTTAAAGAAGTTAATCAACGTTCCTAAAACTGGTTCTACTGTAGAACTTCGACGTTTAACTAACCTGCGGTGATACGCTTTATTTTGGGTGAGTTTTTCATGCATTTTATCGTACAAAGGCTTGTGAATGCTATCTTCCAACTTTTTAAACTTGGTTACTTTTCCACAACAACTTTCTCGTAAAGGACATTGTCCACAATCTTTTTCCGAACTTCTATAGCTTTTCTTTTCGTAGCCTTTGCTGTCTGTTAAAGTTCGTTTGAAAGGCAGAAAAGCTTTATTTCCTCCTTCTTGAATACATTCGTAACGGTTTTCTTTTTTATTGAAAATAAAGCCTTCTCGCTCGGGTTTATATTGTCCAAAGTTGGGAATCCAAGCATCTAAGTTATGATCTTCACAATATTGCAAACTTGTACCGCTACTATAGCCCGCATCAGCTAAAACTTCTCCTATTTGAATCTCGTTTCGTTTAAAATTTTCAATCGTTTGATCCATAATTTCTGCAAAGATAGCACTGTCTTTACTACCAGCTGTACTAGCACAAGCTCCTGTAATCACGTGGTGTTTATCATCAACTGCTAACTGTCCTGCATAGTTCAGTTGGCGTGGTTTACCTGGTTTGGTCGAGATTTTCGCATCAGGATCTGTTGGGCTATAATGGGTATGATTACTTAAAAACTTTGGACGAATATCTTCACCATCTTCATTTTTTTGAAGCGTTTTCACATGTCCCGGCATTCCTTTAAACGCTTCCTTTTTCCAATTATGATGTTGTTCTACCAACTTCTTTCGAGTTGATGTTACAGTTCGACTAGACTCACTGCATGCTTTGAATTCTGAATTTTCTTCCAACTCATTCACAAAAGCAAAAGCATCATTTAGAACCTCTTTTTCAACCAGAGAATCCATACTTGCGTTTGCTTTGATAAAGGCAGAGTCTACCGCCTGACGTTTCCCTGAAACCATGCCTTTATTCACACACAGTTTTAAAACCAACTGAAACAATTGCAAGAAAACTTCTTGGCCAAATAACGCGCGCGTTCGGCTTATGGTTGAATGCCAAGGCAATTGTTCGTTCAGATCATAACCTAAAAACAAGCGAACATCCAAGCAATTGCTACAATAGCGAATCAATGCTCTGTCGCTATTGATATTATTCAAATAACCCACTAACAATATTTTAAAAAACACCACAGGATCTATACTTTCTTGACCTTGAGTACCGTAATATTTTTGAGTGGATCTATACAGAAAATGTAAATCTAATACTTGATTTACTTGGCGATAAAAGTTATCAGATGGAACTAGCCGATCTAAACTTAATTCATAAAAAAGTTGAGGAATAAATTCTTTTCGTCCTTGCATACTACAAGATATGAAAAATTGCTATATTTAGTGTTG
>NZ_JACAGF010000045.1:0-1519 GCF_030324345.1 Empedobacter sp. R750
GTTCTTCGATTGAACTTTTGTGCAAAACTGAACATTTGTGCTTCGATTTCCGCCACTTCGCCAAGCTGCAAACCGTTGTCCGCAATTATTCCAGCGCAGTCCATAAAACAAAATTTGTAAATTTGACGAAACGAAATAAAAAAATTGATATTCAACAATTATGTCACTATATAAAATTGGAAATTCTTTAGAATTGATTAAAGAAAAAACATTCAAGTTTGAAAAAGAAATTCAACAACTAGTTGAAAAAAATCTTAAATTACTTCTAAAACTTGATTTTATTAAATCAGAATTTTCTTTAAATAATTTTAGAATTGACACTCTTGCTTTTGATGAAGAATCAAATTCTTTTGTAATTATCGAATTTAAAAGAGATAAAACATTTAGTGTTGTTGACCAAGGTTATGCGTATTTATCATTAATGCTAAACAATAAAGCTGATTTTATACTTGAATATAACGAAAATAAAAATAAGTCTCTAAAAAGAACTGATGTTGATTGGTCGCAATCAAAAGTAATTTTTATTTCGCCCAATTTTACTAATTACCAAAAAGAAGCGATAAATTTTAAGGATCTACCAATTGAATTATGGGAAATAAAACAGTTTGAGAATGAGACAATAACATTTGAACAAGTCCAGAAAGCAAATGCAATTGAAAGTATTAAAACAATTTCAAAAAATGACGAAAAAAATGATGTTGTAACCAAAGAAATTAAAGTTTATACAGAAAATGATCATTTAAGCAAAGCGGAACAAGAAACTGCTGAATTATACCAAAAAGTAAAAGAAATTATATTAAATTTTGGTGATAATATTACTTTTCAAGCAAAAAAACAAACTATTGATTTCAGAGTAAATAATAATATTTTTTGTGATATTGTTATTCAGTCAAAATCGTTAAAAGTTTTTTTAAACTTAAAAAGTGGAGAATTAAAAGATGAACTAAAAAAATCTCGTGATGTTTCAAATGTTGGACATTGGGGAAATGGTTCTTACGAAATAAAAGTTAGTGATACAGAAGATATTGAATATATTTCAAGTTTAATAAAACAATCCTACAAAAAGAATTTATAATATAACTGCGTACAACATGGTATTTGCAAAATGCGGGGTGAAAACCAAGTTGCTCTACTCGATTTTTTTAGTCGCAACTTGCTTTTCATATTACTTTTTTCTTTAAATTAGTAATCTGAAAAAGCAATTTGCTCAGATTGGTTGAAATTGAACTTTTCGTTCATTTTCCACCGCACTTCGCAAATACTTTTTCCGTTATGCGGCAGCTTAAAAGACAACACCAAACCAGAAAAATCATCTTGACAAACCGACTTTAAACTACGAAGGGTGAAACTTTTCTGGGACAACTTCCAACATTTCTAAAAAACAATTTTTCCATTGACTTGGTGACAAACAGACAATTTGGGAGTTAAGGTTTATTTCGAACTTTTCCGAAATTGACCTGACCTGACTTTTCCTGAAAATCGACTTTAAAGCTGTTTTTACAGATAAATCAGGTTTCTC
>NZ_JACAGF010000046.1:0-1243 GCF_030324345.1 Empedobacter sp. R750
CTATTAGATTAGCAACTTTAAATAAGTAGTATTAAATTAGATATAACTGAAGAACCAAAGGAAATGAGGTGAACTAGTTCGAGAATCAAATTAATGATTTATCCTGAGCATTAGTCCTCAATTCCTCTGGGTTCATGTACCATTTAGAATGTTAAGTATAAAGACTTATTAATAGCGATAGTACGAACCCTATTGGTCCTCAGTATTTATTTCCTTAATTATAAAAGTATGAAAAAGTTGTTTATTGGACTCGATGTTTCGAAAGATGTTTTTGATTTTTGTGCACTTAATGATTTAGGTGAACAAGAATCTTCTAAAAAAGTATTTCAAAATTCAAAGCAAGGAATAGATCAATTTTGTAAATCATTGAAAAAATGGAATGATTCTGATATTTTGATATGCTTAGAGCATACAGGTCATTATGGCTATTTATTGAGTTATGAATTAGCAAAAAGAAATTTGAAATATGCTTTAATCAATCCTCTAGAAATAAAAAATTCTATAGGGATGACCAGAGGAAAAAATGATGCGATTGACGCCTATCGTATTGCTTATTACGCATTGACACATTATCGCAAAATTAAACCTCATGTTTTACCTATTGAAGATCTTCAAAAGTTAAAGGCACTAATGGGAATCCGTGATGGATATGTAAAAATAATCGTGCAGTTAAAAAACAGTCTTAAAGCCCTTGAGATTATCAATGAGTCGGTAAATATAAAGTCACAAATAAATGACCATAAACTTTTGATTAAGAGATTTGAAAAATCAATTGATAAGGTGGAAAAGCAAATGATGGAGATCATTAACAAAAATGAGGATATAAAAAAGGCCTTTACTAAGATAAATACAGTAATAGGTGTTGGGATGCTAACTGCGATAAAATGCATCATTGAAACTGATAACTTCACCAAATTTAAAGATGGTCGTAAGTTTAGTTGTCATTGTGGCTTAGCTCCATTTGAATATCAGTCAGGAAGTAGTGTCAGAGGAAGGACAAGAACAAGTTCTCTCAACAATAAAGGATTAAAATCAATCCTTTTTAAAGCTGCTGCCACTGCTATACAACATGACCCACAACTAAAAGGATATTACCTAAGAAAACTAGATCAAGGCAAGCATAAATTATCTGTTTTGAATGCTGTAGCTAACAAAATTGTACTAAGAATATTTGCTGTTGTTAAAAGAGAGGAACCTTTTGTAAAATTAATTGCTTAAATAGTTGGTTTTATCTTAGAATGCT
>NZ_JACAGF010000047.1:0-1193 GCF_030324345.1 Empedobacter sp. R750
TTCCTTTAGATTTGAAAATCTTAAATTGTAGTATAAAAAGAAGAGAAAAGAGTTTGAGTACACTATAACGAGTTCAGAGCTATATAATCTCATATTCTGATTAAGACTCAACTCTTTCTTATCAAATTCTCAAATAGAAATTCGGGTTAAAAACCCATTAGTAAGGAATCGAGTTATTGATAAGTTTCTCTTCTCATTAAATTCAAATTTATGGAAAAAATTGTTATTGGTATTGATGTGAGTAAATTAACTTTAGACATCTGCATTCAAGAAAATGGAGTGAATCGTTTTGATACTATTGCTAATACTGAAAAAGCTATCAAATCTTTTTTGAAACAATTTGTTAAGAGACAAAATATTCTAATTGGAATGGAGAATACAGGGAGATTTAACATCCTTCTTTACAACGTATTAATTCAACATTCTTTTGCTGTTTATGTCATCAATCCTTTGCATTTGAAAAAAAGTATGGGATTAGTTAGAGGTAAAAATGATAAAATTGACAGCGAACGTATTGCTGTATTTTTACTTAAAAATTATATGGATCTTCAACAGTGGAAGCCTAATTCGAAAGTCATTGAAAAGATAAAATTATTGAATGCTGAAAGAAAACATCGCGTTAAAATAAGAGCAGGATTACTAGCTCAAGCAAAAGATGAACAATTCTTAAAATCAACTATGGATAAAGCTGTATTACGCTTAAACACTAAGCTTATTGATGTCTTAACGAAACAAATTAATGAAATAGAAGAAAGAATCTATCAATTAATTAACGAAGATGAACAGCTTCATAATCATTATAAAAGAATACAATCAATTCCTGGTGTAGGAAAAGTTTTAGCATTTAATATGTTGATTAAAACAGATGGTTTTACAACCATAAATACACCTAGACAAATGGCTTGCTATGCTGGAATAGCTCCATTTGATTTTCAATCTGGAACTTCCATAAGGCGAAAACCGAAAGTTTCATCAATGGCTGATAAAGATTTGAAGAAACTATTGCATTTAGCTGCAATGAGTGCTATTCGTTTAGATAATGACTTGGCTATTTATTATCATCGAAAGGTAGAAGAAGGGAAAAATAAAATGTCGGTCTTAAACGCAGTCAGAAATAAAATAATTCACAGAATTTATGCACTAATTAAAAATCAAAATATTTATAAAAATAACTTGGTTTTGTCATAGAAATC
>NZ_JACAGF010000048.1:0-1123 GCF_030324345.1 Empedobacter sp. R750
CACAGAATTTATGCACTAATTAAAAATCAAAATATTTATAAAAATAACTTGGTTTTGTCATAGAAATCAGAATGACAACGAAATGAGGTTCTGAACATAATTACGATAATAAGAAAATGATTATTTGTTCATTTTTTATTCATGAGTTATTATTATTTCAAATGAATTTATATGCCCTACGGGGAACCTTGATGAAAAAACATTTGAGATTAAGAATTTGAAATTAAAAGGAGAAGCTCCAGTGGAGCTTAGGTAAAAATTGTTACAAGTTGATTAATAATTATATGTTCATTTTTACCTTGACGCAAAAACGAACCAAAAAAATCAAGACTGAGATTTTCGACGTTCAATTCCCATCTCACGCACTAAAAAGATTAAATGATTCGCATACGCTCACTAATCCTTTTTACGCTTGTTTCAATGAATTGCAGCTCGTCTGCAAACCGTATGTCAACTCTAAAATTCGTTATTAAAAGTGGATTTGAGTATTGAAAAGGATAAAAAATGGCATTAAAACTCTCACGTTAAGAAAATGGTTAAATGGAGCGTTAAAAAGATTTTAGCCCGTAGGGTTTGTAAAATCTTTAGTGGAGTGAAGACATTTTTAGTAGAGAGGTTTACAGCCAAGTCTTTTTTCGTTAGTTTTTTTGACGAAAAAAAGTGACATTAAAGAAAAGGAATACCTAAGCCATGCTATGGCTTCTCCTTTTAATTTCAAATGTTTTTTGGATGAGCAAAAAATGAAAATAAAGAACAAATTTGAAATAAAAAAACAAAAAACCCCTTTTCCCAAAACAAAGTTGGCGCGATGTACTGGAAAGGATGGCTTTTAAAACTAATGTTGAATTTAAAAACTATGTAAAATTATGAGAAAATTTTACTTCAAATTCAGTAGGCAATCTTATGTTATGCTACTGGGACTATTTTGTGCTATACCTTTATATGCACAAATAAAAACCATGACTGACATGGTAAAAGAAATTCGAATCTTAGTGATGGATATACTACTAGTAGGAAGGAGAAATAGTGAACAAAATTATTAAGCAATAAAGACTCACATTTAATTCCCCGAAGACAACTTATAAGAGAGTGAATGATCTTCATAAAAGTAGTGTTAATTTTT
>NZ_JACAGF010000049.1:0-1059 GCF_030324345.1 Empedobacter sp. R750
ACGTTAGCGGTCAGGCTACAACGACCGAACGTGAAACGAAAATTGACAATCAAAAATGACGAAATTTAGTTGGGACATAATTCAAAAACAATCAGACGAAATTTTATCGTGTGGACTTAACAAACTGAAAACTCAACCGTTTTGCGACACTTCGACAGTTAGTGAAAAAGGATTTGGAAATTATCTAATATCACTTGATAAAGTTCCATTTTATGTTGGCGAAGGAAAAGAACTTATCAAAAGACTTAAACAACAATTCAAACCAACGACATCGACTTTTTACAAGAATTTCGAGAAATTAAATTCAGCAAATCAACTTGCAAAACCTACGACAATTGATAAATTTAAAATTCAATTTATTTCGACAAATATTGGACGAAAAGAAGTTGAAGAATTTGGAATTGTAAACTTGCCAACAAAACTTAACGGCTTCCAACTTGACAAACGGAAAAAGTTTGCGATTGCAGACCAAAAAGGACTTTGGAATGCGGTTCAAGAAAATCATATACAACTTTTAGAAGAAGGAGAAACTAAAATTCTAAAATCAACTTTTACAAATTGGTTTGACACTAAAATTGTCAGTTTGGCTGGACTTTATCTAGTAAAAGACAAATCAGACAAGCTAATCTATATCGGAGAAAGTTCTGACATTGGAGAACGAATAAAAACTCATAGCGGACGAACTTATTTTTCTGCACTTAGACGACACATAGGAACAGACATCTTAGGTTTTGAACTTCAAGAAATTAAGGGTAAAAAAAGATATTTTAGCGAAACAGAAGACCGAAAAGTAACAGAATTTTTAAAAACGTGTAAAGTGACACTTTTTCCAGTTGCATTTGGACGTTATGAATTGGAAGAATATTTAATAAAAAAACACAGACCATTATTAAACCGAAAAGACAATAAAGATTAACTAACAAGCCCGAACCGCTAACAGCAGTTTGGCAAAATGGCGGGTTTAGTGCAAAATTCAAGTTCAGTTCTTCGATTGAACTTTTGTGCAAAACTGAACATTTGTGCTTCGATTTCCGCCACTTCGCCAAGCTGCAAACCGTT
>NZ_JACAGF010000004.1:0-7115 GCF_030324345.1 Empedobacter sp. R750
ATTATTCAAGGATTGACTTCGTTTTATTCGGCTATTTTTTCTTCTGTATATTTTATAATTTCAAATGAACTTCTCATCTTAGCAAACCCTCTCGGTATTTGCGGTTGCAAAGGTAATACTTATTTTTTTAACTAACAAAATTTATTTTGATAAATTTTAAAGTTTTTATTTCAATAAGTCAATTCTTACTTTCACTCCAAAAACCCCTTTCGGAATCGGATGGCAAAGATAATACTTATTTAGATTCTCGCAAATTTATTTTTAAATAATTTTTGTCGCTATATAAGTCCTTATGTCAACTACAATACTACTCGTCTTTCGTATTGGGATTGCAAATATACGGCTGGATTATTCGTTTTTCCAAACATACTTTACTTTTATTTTACATTCTTTCCTTAAGTTATTGGTACAATGGAAAATATTTTTTGAGAATTTTAGATTTGAGATGTGAGATATTAGATTTTTGACGAGAAAAGCTCTTTTTAAAAACAAAATTATAACGGGATAGATTTCTCGACAAGCTCGAAACGACAAGAAAATTAAACTTGTTAATTACTCAAGAATACCTTTTAACTTCATAAAATGATTAGACGTTTTTCTTTTCTTTTGTTCAAGAAAAGAAAAATGGATACTTTGTGGTTAACTACTCGGGAGAAATTCCGCTTTCGCGGAATTAGTTTTAAATAAAAAAGAGAATCTAAAAAAAGATTCTCTTAACCCGTAGTGCATTTGTATTAGCTTGTATATAAAAGTTGTACAAGCTACTAAAAAGCAGTAAATTGTAGTTACTACACACACAATTCAATGCACAACTTTAAAGCAAATTACGATAAAATTTTAGAAGTATTAAAGAGTTTAGATCTTGAAAGTGAGAATTTTTTATTTCAGATACGAAAGCCCAGGTTATCTGACTTGGAAATAGTTGCCCTAAATCTGACTTCAGAATACATGAGTATTGATAGTGAATATCAACTTTTTAGAATATTACCTTCTGATATTAAGTCACTTATAGAACGTAGTGATTATAATAGACGAAAAAGAAGATTATTTATACATATGGAACGGATTCGAAAACTGTTAGCAGAAAAATTTAATGGTTCTGAAAAGTATTTTATTGTGGATAGCATGCCTTTAGAAGTTTGCAAATTATCAAGAAGCTCACGTAGTAAAATATGCAGAGAAACCGATTATGCAATTCCAAATAAAGGTTATTGTGCTTCACAGAAAATGCATTATTATGGGTATAAACTTCATGCGGTTTGCTCAGCGGAAGGTGTCTTTCAAAGTTTGGATATTAGTCCAGCTTCAGTGCATGACATTCATTATCTGAAAGATATAAAACAGCAGTTTAAAAATTGTACGCTCTTAGCTGATAAAGGATATTTATCCGCAGAATACCAATTGGATTTGTTTACATCGCACAATATAAAGCTGGAAGTTCCTATGAGAACAAATCAAAAAAACTATAAAGATCAGCCTTTTGTAATACGCAAATACAGAAAAAGGATAGAAACGTTATTCTCTCAACTCTGTGACCAGTTCATGATTAGACGTAATTATGCTAAAAGCTTTTTAGGCTTTAAAACAAGGATACTATCTAAAATACTCACGCTTACTATTATTCAAACAATAAACAGAAACCAAAATAGAAATATTAACAACTTAAAAATTAATATTATCTAAATGCACTACGGGTTAATGTATTATTCTCTAATAAAGCAATACTAATGATTCAAGATTCATTTTCATAAAAAAAACACTTCTAAAAAATCTAGAAGTGTTTTAAAATAATAGCTGAATAAAAATAAAATTTCATTAAATATTTTAAATTATGGCTTTTCTAAAACTAAAATAACCGAAGAAGTCTTTGCCATTACGTTATTTAGATTAGTAGTGATAATAGGTTTACCTATATTTAGGGTAGTACCTGTTGGTATATTTCTCTCAGCACATGCAAATTTTATAGTATGCTCTCCAAGTGCCATATTTGAAAGCGTCGCATTCAAATTCAATGTTCTATAATTACCTACTCCCGCATTTACAGTACCCAATCGAACAAAATCTAATTTATCATCTAAATATATTCCACAGGCAAAACTACTGTTCTGATCACTTGTTTGTACCAATGTTTGCACAGAAATCGTAACTAAGTTTACTGATTTTGATATTTTAATTTTCTGATTTAAATCCGAAAGCTCTTTCCAATGTGAAGCCATTGCTTGTCCTTTAGTATATGGTACAGCAAGGGTACTTGAACTACTTGTTCCCGGAAAACTTACACCATTAAAGGTTGAATTAACATAAGATCCGGTCAAAACCATTCCTTCCAAAAAACCCTCAGGTAAATCAAAATTCTTCCAGAAATTGTTATTTAAGGCATTTCCTGAAATTAAATCGCCTTGTTTACCAGCAGCACCAATTTTTGCATCTGTTCCGTTGAGTCTGATTTCTTTGGATACATTAGTTGTTCCATTTATATCCAAATCAGTATGAGGTATAGTCGTCCCAACTCCTATTTGGGAAAATAAATTTGGACTAATTGCTACTAAAAAGATAAATATCTTATTTTTCATAATGGGTTAATTGTTAGTTATAAACAGGTTCATTATTATTAGGATCTGGTATTTCTAATACTTCTACTCTTAAAGTTGACTGCGCCATAAAATCGTTAATATTTGAACGAACGGCTTTTCCAACTCCAAAAGTACTTGTTGTAGTATTTGTGAATCCTCCTATAGAGGCTCTTCTTCTACAAGCAACTTTTGCCGTATATTCTTTTTTAGCAAGGTTCTCAGCTGAACCAAGTAAAGTAAATGTATAAAAAGGACCTACAGAAGCAGTAGGTTGATTTAATGTAAATGTTCTTACTCCTTTTAATTGATCATCCACAAATACTCCGCACGCAAAATCAACACCTTGATCGATTGCATTAGAGTTAATATGAACCACCGTTTCAAAAACCAACCCGATTTTATTCACAGAATTGTTTACTTTAAATGTTTTTGTTAATCCATCAATTACTCCACTACTATTCGCAGAATTTCCTAAAAAATTAGACAAAGTCATATTTTTTGTATACTGTGTTCTACTCTCTGTACTATTATAATTAAATATCAAACCAACATCAGTACTAGATGCCTCATAGTTTATAAGATAATATGTTTCAGGTTTAAATTCAGGTCGTCTCAAAACTTTCCACGCCGGAGATTGGTTCGTTCCTTGAGATACTAAAACCGATCCTACTTCTCCTAATTTTCCAATAGTAGTTTCATCTCCTCCTAAATAGATTTTACTTCTAATCCCTAAATCTCCCTGAACATCTAAAGTCGTTCTTGGTGTATTGGTATTGACACCTACTTGAGCAAATAAAGAAGAACTAATAAATACTAGATTTATTAGTAATATTTTATTGAATATTTTCATACTTGATTATCTTGTTATTTTTACTAATTCGCTCACATCAAATTTCAATACAGATTGTAACATAAAATTATTTGTTACTGCTGAAGCATTCAATGCGCGCCCTATTACTAAATTTACATTCGCACCTGTTGTAGTAATTCTTCTGCAACCTATCTTCAGTGTATGCTCTCCTTTAGTTACATCATTTACCGTATAATTTAATGTATAAATAGATTGATTACTGGCTCCTTTACCAGGAATTCCGTCAATTTGATCCGCTCTTAATGCGACCAAAACATTATCAATAAAAATACCACACATAAATTTTATGTTTTGATTTGTAGCATTTCCTGTATTCCCAGATTCAATACCGGTCTGAAACATGATGTTGATTTTATTTTTTGGATCGTCTACAGTAAATTTTGTGCTTAAATCAGGTGATAATTCTTTCCACTTAGATGAAGTTGAGACTAATAGTTCTCCTAAAGAACTGGTCAAGATACCATCGTTGCTATTAATATCAAATAACAACCCATTCTCACTTGTATTGATAAAGCTACTCGTGGTTCTATATTCCCCATTTTCATAAAATCCCACTTTGGCATTCTTCCATAATGGAGCACTCCCATCCCCTTGAGAAACAAGGATGTCATTGTAATTTCCGGTATTACCATCAGTAGTTTTTGAGCCTCCTACCTTAAGTTCTTTTCTAAGCATAATATTTCCATTAACATCAAGAGATGACTGTGGCACCTCTGTACCTATTCCTATTTGAGCAGATACAAGTTTGGACAGAAATAAAAACAAAGAAAAAGCTTTTGTTTTTTCATATTTAAATTTTAATTGGTTGATAACTACCTTAATAAAAGGTTTAGCAAAAGTAGAATTGTATATTTACACATAAAATGATAACCATCATATTAAAATATATTTAACATGTTAAAATATAAAGTGCATATCTATGAATATCAGAACTTAACATTATTATCTATTCAAATAAACAATTGATATTTAGCATTATTGACTCGATTTTAGCTTGTAAAGCTAAGTATAGAAAAAGAATGAAGAAAAACGGCATTAAAACTCTCTCGTAAAAAAAAGGTTTGAATGATTTTAGCTCGTTTAAGTAATAAGCAGTAAACTAAAAGTGAAAATAAGAGAAAGAAAATAAATAAAACTTTTTATACAAACATTTTAATTTTTACTACAGAAATGATTAGACGATGATGATTTGCTGATTAAAACAAAGCAACAGCAGGTACTTTGTGGTTAACGACTCGGGAGGAATTTCGCGAAAGCGGAATTATTAGTATACGTTAAAATAAAAAAGTTTAAAATGGTTTTCGTAAATTTGAGAAGCAAGCTTCTCCTCTACTTCATTTATCAACCAAATAGATAGTACAACTATGAAAAAAATATTAGTTTGTTTAATTTTAGTGATGACGCAAATGAGTTATGGACAACAATTTTTGACTGCAGAACAATCGGATCCAAAGAATTTTAATTGGATAAAAGGGTTTCCACCTGCAAAAGAAGATATTTTGTCCGCTATAGATGGTAGCTTTTTTAACTTTCCAGCTTTACGATATAGCGTTTGTCATATGCGCGAATTTTTCCCAACTGTAAATGTCGCTTCGGCACAAGAAAACAGATATACTTGGAAAACTAAATTGGATCAATCCATTGATAATGTGACTTTCACTCCTTTAGAAAGTAAAAAAACTATGACATGGAAAGAATCTTTGCAAAAAAATTATACCGATGGAATTATTGTTTTACACAAAGGTGCTATTGTTTATGAGAATTACTTTGGAGAACTAAACAAAAATGGAACTCATGCCTTGATGTCTGTGAGTAAAACCTTGACAGGAACTTTAGGCGGAATGTTAGTTGCCGAAGGTATTCTAGATGAGAATAAAAAATGTAGTGATTATATTCCTGAATTGAAAACCTCAGCTTTTGGTGATGCTACGATTCGTCAAGTTTTGGATATGACAACTGCTTTGCAATATAGTGAAGATTACAGCGATCCGAATGCTGAAGTGTGGGCTTTTTCGGCTGCTGGAAATCCTTTTCCTAAACCTGCTAATTATAATGGACCTACAAATTATTATGATTATTTGAAAACAGTCAAGAAAAATGGTAAACATGGTGAAGCTTTTGGTTATAAAACGGTGAATACTGATGTGATGGGTTGGATTATTACAAAAGTATTGAATAAACCTTTGGCTCAAATTCTATCTGAAAAATTTTGGGAACCATTGGGAACAAACTTTGATGGATATTACCAGATTGATGGTGCTGGAATTGCTTTTGCAGGAGGTGGTTTTAATGCAAACCTTCGAGATTTAGCGATGTTTGGAGAAATGATAAGAAACAATGGTTACTTTAATAATCATCAAATTTTGCCTAAAAAATTGGTTGAGGAAATCAAAAAAGGAGGAAATCAAAAAGCTTTTGAAAAGGCAAATTATAAACTTCTAAAAGGCTGGAGCTACAAAGATATGTGGTGGGTAACGAATAATGAGCATCAAGCATTTATGGCGCGTGGCGTTCATGGTCAAGCGATTTATGTTGATCCAAAAGCGGAAATGGTTATTGTGCGATTTGCTTCCAATCCGGTTGCATCGAATAGTGCGAACGACCCGTATTCGTTACCAGCTTATCATGCTGTTGCAAAATATTTATTGACTAAATAACAAAAAGCTCAACTAATGTTGAGCTTTTATTTTATATGATAATTTGTTCGAATTAATCTTCTGATTCTTCTACTTCCGATTGTAAGCCTTCTCCAAATTCACTTAAAGCTGAATTTAATGAAATCTCTGTACAATACTTAGATCCTAAATCTAATCCTTTTTGTAAAAACTCTTCCGCTTTTTCCTTTTCTCCTGTAAAATAGTAATACGTATAAAATAATCCGTATCCATCTGGATTTCCTAAATCAATCACACGTTGTGCTAATTGCTCTAACTCTTTATTTGGTTTAAGTTTTATTTCGTCCGCAGCATTCAAGGTTTCGAAAACACCACCAGATTGTTCAGCAAATTTATAAGCAAAAACTACTTTACAACTTTCATCAAAACCTTCTTTACATAGTTTTGCATTTGCAGTTTCATTTTCTTTTAATTTTTGATTCAAACTATTTTCATCTAAATCAAAAAGAAAAGAAGCATTATTTTTAAAATTGATATCATAATTCTGAGCCATCCAATTTGCACGTTGCGCTAATTTTGGATTTGATTGAGCTTTATTTTCGAAAGATTTCAAATTTGATTTATATACTTTTTTATCTACCCAATCTGAAATTCCTTTTAATTGATTTTTCTCTTTTTTGAAGATAAAAACCGTTTTTTCGACAAATATTATAACCGAATCATTGCGTTCGGTAAATTCGTAACCAACCTCATCAAAATCACCGATTGTCACTCTTCCTTTTCCATCAAATTTCAATGGATTATATAATTCATCTTTTGCTTTTGTTGTAAAAACGCCTTCTAATGTATTGGTCGCTTGTTGGGCAAAAAGTGCTGACACCATAAATAATGTTGTCAATAAAAATAGTTTTTTCATTTTTTTAGAAAGTCTCAATTAATATTAGCCAAAATTAAACGTTTTAGTTCGTCTAAAACTCACTAGAAATAGTTAAAAAATAAATTTCTTTGTAATCAACCGAAAACTCAGGTAAGGTAAAACATATCTGTTTGTAATCA
>NZ_JACAGF010000004.1:7215-51913 GCF_030324345.1 Empedobacter sp. R750
ACCGAAGACTTGAGTAAGGTAAAACACATCTGTTTGTAATAAACTGAGGACACAGGAAAGGCAAAAAACATCTGTTTGTAATCAACCGAAGACTTGAGTAAGGTAAAACACATCTGTTTGTAATAAACTGAGGACACAGGAAAGGCAAAAAACATCTGTTTATAATCAACCGAAGACTCTGGAAAGGTAAAACACACCTGTTTGTAATCAACCGAGGACTCGGGTAAGGTGAAATATACCTGTTTGTAATCAAATCTTTTTAGCGGATAATAGAAAAAACTAAGTAATACTTTAACTCTTATTGCGAATGTTTATATTTGTGGAAAATTAACGAAAAACTGATATAATGTTTTTTTCATGAAACTTGACTATGTTTAACTTCGTGAAAAAAAATAATGTTAGCTGTAATGTTACCAAATAAAACTGCTACAAATGAAAAAATCAGATGATATTGAAGTTTTTATTCCCGAGGAAATTTATAAAGTTTTGGAATTTAAACAGGAACAACTTCCTGGAATTGCCATTGTAAATGATAACTTGAAAAGCAAAAATTTGAAAAAAGTATTTTCTTGGAATTGCTCAATATTAATTGATTTTGATAAAACTATTGAAAATGGAATGCCTTCGGAAGAAGAATTAAAAATCATTGAAAAATTTGAAGAGTTTTTGGATAAAAAAATTAAAGGTAATAATAAGGAGAAACCAAATGCACTTTTCTTTGCGAGAATAACTTGGAATTCAACTAGACAATTAATCTATAAAATTTATTCACCAGAACTTGCAAATGATTTTCTTACTAAATTAATTGACTCAGAAAATTATCCTCGTGAATTTAATTATAGAATCGAGAAAGATGAAACTTGGGAATTAACAGAATGGTATTCAAGAAATATTGAAGATTAAAAACACTATAGCTAACATCGCATTAGCAAAATAACTAGTTTCAACTAAATAAAAAATCCTTGTCAAGGTTCAGAACTTTGACAAGGATTTTTTTTATATCTCAATTAAACGAATAAAACTGAGCGGTTTTGATTAAATATCTAAAAACGAAAGATTACTCTTCCCATTCTTCTTTTATTTGTCTTGCTTCATAATCTGCAACCATTTCTGCTTCATAATCTACTTTTTCTCCTTTTGAGAAACGACGAATTGCACTATCGAATAATGAATAAACCACAGGAACGATAATTAAGGTTAGGAATAATGATGACACTAAACCACCAATAATTACCCATGCTAAACCATTGTTCATCTCCGCTCCTGCTCCTTTTGCTAAGGCAATTGGAATCATCCCGAAAACCATCGCAATTGTTGTCATCAAAATTGGACGAAGACGCGCATGATTGGCTTGTACCAAAGCATTGTGAGTAGTTTCGCCAGCTTCTTTTCGGTGATTGGTAAAGTCGACCAATAAAATCGCATTTTTACACACCAAACCAATCAACATAATCATTCCGAGAATCGTGAAGATATTCAATGAATTATTTGTTAATGCTAAAACTACGAAAACTCCGATTAAAGATAATGGAATCGAAAACAAAACCACGAAAGGATAAATAAACGAGTCGTACAAAGCAACCATTACCAAATAAACCAAGATAATAGCAGCTAATAATGCATAACCTAATGTACCAAAACCTTCGGATTGATTTTCTTCATCTCCACCCCAAACATAAGAAACACCAGTTGGTTTCTTATTGTCAATTTTCTTCAAACTTTCCTTGAAGTCAGTTACAATATCACCTGTTGTACGACCAACCGATTGTGCTTGAACCGTTACAGAAGGCGTTTTATCACGACGCTCTAAGAAACTTGGACCTGAACTTTGCATAACCGTTGCAAATTGATCTAATCGAATTTGTTGTCCTTTATCATTTACAAAAATTAAGCTACGAACATCATCAATATTAGAACGATTGAAATCATTGTATTGAATATTAATATCATATTCGTATTCACCAGCACGGAATTTACCATCTGTATTTCCAGAGAAAGCCGTTTGCATGGTTAAACCAACCGTTTGAAGATTCAATCCTAAAGAAGACATTTTATCACGATCAACTTGCACATTAATTTCAGGATTACCTGCTTCTGTTGTTAATTTCACTTCCGAAGAACCTTTGATTTGTTCTAATTCGTGCTTCGCTAACTCAGCAAATTTCATCGCGCTTTCTAAATTTGGACCAGTCACAACCAACGCAATTGGCGCTTGCTCTGCTCCGATCAAACCAACTGGAACAGTTTTCACTTTTACTCCAACCAATTCTTTTTCTAATTCGCGTTTTACTTTCGCTGCATAAATAAACGAATTGTCTTCACGCTCTGATTTATCATTTAGAATAACATCAATCTCCGACTTATAAGCTGTTGCTTGCGCCGCTCCAAAACCTTCGGAACTTTGACCAACCGTCGTAATCATATCAACAACTTCTTTTTTACCACGTAAAAATTTCTCTGCTTTTTGTGTTACAAAGTTTGACTCTTCTATTGTTGCGTCTTTTGGTAATTCCATCTGAACCAAGAATTCTCCTTTATCTGTTTTTGGGAAAAATTCTCCACCAATGTATTTTCCTCCCATTAAGATGGCAATTGTTCCAAATAAAAGAATGAAAACGCCAATAAAAACACCAATTCTTCGAACAGTTGATTTTAAACACCATTCTAACATATCAGAAATGAAATGCGTGAATTTTGTTAATTGTTTTTCGAACCAAAGAATAAATTTTTCGAAAATATTTTTCCCTGTGATATGCTCTAATTTCCCAAAACGAGATGATAACCAAGGTACAATTGTAAACGATGACAATAAGGATAATAAAGTTGCAATAACTACGGTAACACAGAATTGAGAAATAACGTTAGAAACCAAACCTGTACTCATTGCAATTGGTAAGAAAACCACTACAATTACCAATGTAATCGCAGTTACAGTAAATCCAATTTCTTTTGCTCCGTCATACGATGCTCTAATTTTCGATTTTCCCATCTCCATATGACGGTAAATATTCTCCAAAACTACAATCGCATCATCCACCAAAATTCCCACAACAAGTGATAAACCAAGTAACGACATCAAGTTTAACGTATAACCCATCAAATACATTCCGATAAACGTTGCGATTAACGAAGCTGGAATAGAAACCATTACAATAAAGGCATTACGAATACTATGTAAAAACAAAAGCATCACAATTGCAACCAACACAACGGCTAAAACTAAATCGAAAATAACGTGATCTGCAGCTGCTAAAGTAAAATCAGACGTATCATTTACAATCTGAATTTTAAGTCCTTCTTTGCTATAATCAGCTTCAACTTTTTTGATGGTTTCTTTCATCAATTCAGAAACAGCCACCGCATTTGCATCAGATTGTTTTACAACCTGAACAATAATCGCTGAACTCTGATTAACACGTGCTATTTTTTCTACTTCTTTTTGAGAATCTTGCACAAAAGCAACTTCTGACAAACGAACTTGAATGCCATTATTCGAAGAAATCACTAAATTATTTAATTCATCAACCGATTTATATTTTCCCGAAAGACGAATAATTGTCGAATTTTCACGCGTTTTTACACTTCCTGTTGGGAAATCTAAATTCGATGTCAAAATTGCTTGTTGAACTTGAGGCACAGATAATCCGTAACCTTTCAATTTCAAAGGATCTAAACTTACCTGAATTTCACGTTCTTGTCCTCCAATCAAATTTACTTGCGCAACACCTGTTACACGTGATAAAACTGGTTCTACTTTTTTATCCAATAAATCATACAAATCTTTTTCTGTCAACTTATCAGACGTTACACCAGCTGTAATAATCGGTAAATCACTCAACGAGAATTTCGTCAACGAAGGCGGGTCGACATCATCTGGTAAATCTTTTTCGATTGCGTTAATCTTACGTTGCGCATCATTCAGCGCTAAATCTGCATTTGCATCAGAATTTAACGTCACCATCACAACCGATAAACTTTCGTATGATTTCGATTCTACTTTCTTTACATTTTCTAAGGCTGCAACCGCATCCTCTATCTTTTTGGTTACAGAATTTTCAACTTCGTTTGGAGAAGCTCCAGGATAAACTGTTGAAATCGTAACGACATTCGTTTCAAATTTTGGGATTAATTCGTATCCCATTTGCGTATAACTAAACAATCCTCCCAAAGTCAAAATCGTGAATAACACGATAATCATTGTAGGTCGTTTAATTGATATTTCTGCTATTTTCATGGAAAAACTACTCTTATTTTACAACTTTCACTTTCGTTCCATCTTTCAGATTAATCTGACCACTTGTTACGATTTCAGCTCCATCTTTTAATCCGCTGATAATTTCAACTTCAGTTCCAACCGTTTTCCCAATCACAACTTTCGTTAATTTTGCTGTATTATTTTCAACCACGAAAACTTGTCCAGAACTAATTCCGTTCACAAACGCATTCGCAGGAACAACTAATACATTTTTGCCTGCATTCACATCATCTTTTGTCGAGAAAACTGCCGTTCCATACATACCAGCTTTTAAACCAGAATTATTTGAAACTTGAATTTCCACAGGAAAATTTAATGAAGCATCTGCTTTAGGTGCGATAAAAGAAATTTTTCCTGCAAATTCTTGATCTGGAAAAACACTCGCCAACACTTTGATGGTTTGACCAACTTTAAGATTGACAACCTCAGCTTCTGTTACTGTAACTTGTAATTTTAATTTTGATACATTTACAATATCAAACATTTGAGAACCTGGTGCTACTACAGATCCTGGCTCGATATAACGTTTGTTGATTACACCAGAAATCGTTGCTTTTACATTCGTATCACGCACACGCAAATTTTGCGCAGAAACCGCTGCTCTTGCATTTTTTAATTGCAAACGCGAATTATCTAATTGTTGCTTTGTTACACCTCCCGTTTTATAAGCATTTTCGTAACGTTGATTGTCAATAATTGCATTTTGAAGATTATTTTGCGCTTGCGTAACATCAACTTCAATTGCATCTTTTTTGATTGTTGCCAATGTTTGACCAACAGAAACATAACTCCCTTCATCAACCAAAACACGGACAATTCGACCAGAAATTTCCGAAGGAAAACTCATTTCCTGAAATGGCGCAAATGTACCATTTGACGTATAATCTGTATTTAAACTTTGAAAATTAGCTTTAATCGTTTTTACCACAACATCGTCATTAGCCGCATTTACGATTGCTACCTCTTCTTCTTGTTTCGCTTTATTATTTTTGATAATGTAAATTGCACCACCAATCAAACCGGCTGCAATTAATATATAAAGTAAAGTTTTTACTGATTTCATAAAATCGGTTCTATTATTGAATTAATGTTTTTAAATCTCCTTTTGCTTTGATTAATGCGATTTCGGCAATTTTATATTCTAACAAAGCATTTGAGTAATTATTTCGAGCATCTGTCAACGCATTTTCAGCATCTAAAATCTCTGTCAAATTTGCCAAACCTTGTTGGTAATTATTTTGAGTATTTGATAAAACTTTCTCCGCCAAACTCACGTTTTCTTCTTGAATATCGACACTTTTCAATGCATTTTCAATTTGCGCTTTTGCATTTTGATATTCTAAACTCAAACCAAGTTTTGTGTCATTCATTTGTTCTTCGATATCCAACAAATCAATTTCTGCTTGATTAATTTTTGCTTTTGTAGCTCCACCAGAAAAAATCGGAACTTTAACACTCAAACCAATCGAAGCCAAATCTGACCAGATGTAACTTTTCGAAGTAATAAATTTTTCACCAAAACCTTGCAATCCATAATTTCCAGCTAAACCAACAGTTGGATATAAATTTGCTCGCTCCGCTTCTTTCGCAAAACCTAACAATTCTTTTTGTTTCGATAAAACTTTAAATTCGGTTCTATTTTCAACATCTATTTGATCTTCCAACAAAACTAAATTTGGCGTAATTGTTTCTTCTGTTAAGCTAATTGGTTGCTCAATTGGATAACCCATATAGAATTTCAACGCATTTTTGTTGATTTCAACTGCATTTACCAACTGTTGACGCGAAGAAGAAATATTATTTAATTGCACAACAATTCGGTCTAAATCAATTGGTTTTGCCAAACCATTATCCACTAAACTTTTGATTACATTTCGAACTTTATTTGTGTTTTCGTAACTTTTTTCAATCGTTTTTAATTTTTCTTCTTGAATAAAAACTTGATAATACGCATTTGCTACACGCTCAATAATTTGTTCGTCTGTTAAATCTGCATTCACCTGATAGAATTCGCGTGTTGTTTTCGCCGCTTTCAAACCTGTAAAAACACGTTGATCGAACAATGTTTGATTTACCGTAACACCTAAACTCGAATTCCATGGTTGTCCCATTTTAATCACAGTTGTTTGTCCTCCCATTGTCAACGCCATTTCTTGTACAATTGGGTTATACTGCAAACCTGCATTCGCATTCACTTGCGGCAAAGCTCCTGCTCTGGCTTCATCAATTTTGTATTCGGCTTTTTTGATTGCCAAATCTGCACGTTTTGCATCTGCTTTGTTTTCTAACGCAAAATTTACTGCATCTTTAAGTGCTATAATTTCTTGCGCATTTGCAGAACTCATCAACGCTACAATCGCTATAGAAAGTAATTGTTTTAACCTTTTCATTGATATATTAATTATTAAAAAGTGTATTGAGAATAATTTCTTTTCGATCAGAAAGAATACGTTTGAAATCTTCGTCGCTCAATTTCAAATCCAATTGAAGAAGTGGACGAATTGTAAACGGATAATTGACCAACGAAATCATGTTTAACAAAAACTGAAGTGGTTCCATCTTTTTTATCGTTCCTTTTTCCATTTCTTCCTCTAATCTTTCGTAAAAAACATTTACAACGACATCCAAATCATCTTTCATTAACTTAGAACACATTGTATTATTTTTATTCATTTCGGTAACGATGTAGGTTTCCAAATATGGATATTTGATTGATGTTGCAATAGAATCCTCTATAAATTCGCCAATCATTTCTTTGATATCACGATTTCTATCAAAAATAGCGCGCGATTTTTCATTACTTACACGCGTAGCTTCCTCGTAAATAATACTAATTAAATTGTTTAGCGATCTGAAATAATAATTAATCAATGTTCTATTCACTTTCGCTTCATCAGCTATTTCTTGCGTAGTTGCATGAAATCTACCTTCGGCAAAAAACATTCTTTTCGCTGTTTCTTTGATTAATTCTTCTGTATCGTCTTTCATATCTGTGCGGCTTTTTTATTTTGACAAAATTGTCAAACAAAATTATTAATATATTTCGTTAATCCAAATAGTTAAACATTATTTTTATAAAAATTGGTGAAAATCATAAAGATTACCGAACTGATTATCCGTAAATTTGCTTGATGAAAGAACAATATGATTTGATAATTGTAGGTGCTGGACCAATTGGTTTGGCTTGTGCAATAGAAGCGAAAAGAAACAATCTTTCTTATTTAATTATTGAAAAAGGTGCTTTGACAAATAGTTTGTACAACTATCCTTTGTATATGACATTTTTTTCGACTGCCGAACGATTAGAAATTGGAGAAATTCCATTCAATTGTATTGCGCCAAAACCTGGTCGACAAGAGGCGTTAGAATATTATCGAAACATTCATAAATATTTTAAATTTAATCTTAATCTTTACGAAGAAGTTGAAGCAATTAATAAAGTTGAAACAAATCATTTTGAGATTAAAACGTCAAAAAATAATTATTCAGCTAAAAATGTAGTCCTTGCAACTGGTTTTTATGATATTCCAAATTTGATGAATATCGAAGGAGAAGATTTACAAAAAGTTCATCATTATTATAAAGAAGCGCATCCGTATTCTTTTCAGAATGTAGTGGTTGTTGGAGCGAATAATTCTTCTGTTGATGCAGCTTTAGAATGTTATCGAAAAGGTGCTAATGTAACAATGGTGATTCGTGGAGAAAGCTTTACGCATCGACTAAAATATTGGGTTCGTCCAGATATCGAAAATAGAATTAGTGAAGGAAGTATCAAGGCTTATTTCAACTCAAATATCACATCGATTGACGAAAATCAAGTTCATGTCCAAACGCCAGAAGGTGATATTTCAATTGAAAATGATACTGTTTTAGCCTTGACTGGTTATCATCCAAATTTCAAATTTTTGGAGAATTGTGGAATAACCTTCAGTGATGATGAATTGAAAACGCCAACTTACAATCCCGAAACAATGGAAACAAATGTAGATGGATTATATTTGGCAGGCGTTGTTTGTGGAGGAATGTTGACGAATATTTGGTTCATCGAAAATTCGCGCGTACATGCAGAGCAAATTGTTGAGGCTATTTTAGCAAAAAATAATAAATAAAAGTTTCTGTATCAATCAGAACATAAAAATAAAAATAACATGAAAGACCTTTTCGGACAGGCAATTTTAGATTATCAAACCAATCATTCGCCCGAAGATCTCTATACCGAAACATCAATTTCAGAATTAGATGTGATGCCAATTGATTATCTTTTTCGAGAATATGATGATATGCCAATTTTAGAGCAAAAAGCATTGGATTTATCAAAAGGAAAAATCTTGGATGTTGGTTGTGGAGCGGGTTCTCATTCACTTTATTTACAAGAAAAAGGGTTGGATGCTTTAGCAATTGATATTTCTCCGAAAGCGATTGAAGCTTGTTTATTGAGAGGAATCAACAATGCAAAAGTTCAGAATTTCCTTGAAATCAATGATGCTGAGAAATATGACACGATTCTATTTTTGATGAACGGAACTGGAATTTTTCAGAATTTAGTTTTAATCAATGTTTTCTTGGATAAAATCAAAAATTTATTAGCCGAGAATGGTCAAGTTTTGATTGATGGAACCGACATTATTTATATGTTTGATGAAGACGAAGATGGTGGAAAATGGATTCCAAGTAATGGAAATTATTATGGTGAATTAGATTTTACGGTTCATTATAAAGGCGAGCAAGAAGAACCTATTCAATGGTTGTATTTGGATTTTGATACATTAAAAAATGCGTGCGAATATCATCAACTAAAATGTACAAAAATAAAAACCGAAGGAGATTCTTATTTAGCAAAAATCACTTTGTAAAAAATCTTTTCGATAAGAAAATACAAACTCATTAATTCATCAGAATTAGTGAGTTTTTTTGTGTTAAACATTAACTAATTTTAGCAAAAGTTTAATCTTTCTAAAAGGTTATTTTTATTAATTTTAGAAAACTCATACTAACACAAACTTATATGAAAACTATTCACGTCAATGTGAAACAATTGGGCAAAAAACATCCAATTCTTGCCGAATTACCTATACAACTTAATACAACAAAAGATACAATTTCTGTTCATGAGCTTCTTGATTTTATAGTTCAACAACAAGTTGAAGAATACAATCAAAAACCGATAGAAAAAGAAGATATTGATACAGAAAAACTTCCTAAAGAAAACTATTTACCACTTCTAATTGAATCAGGTAAAGTAAGTTTTTCTAGTATTTATAACGAAAACAAAGCTGATTTATCCAAAGCACAAGAAACAGCAAAACAAGCTTTTGAAGACGGAATGTTTGCGATTTTCTTAGGAGAAGAACAAATAGAAGATTTAGCTGAAGAAGTTTCATTAACAACTAATCAATCTTTTACATTTATACGACTTACTTTCCTTGCTGGAAGCTACTGGTAGAACGAACAAAACTCAAAACATATGCCTACACTTATTGAAATTTTGACTCCATTTGAGACAAAAAACAAAACGAAAGAGCTAGAAAAAAAATTAAAAAAATCCTCAGAACTTTCTCTTTTACCTAAATCTATCAAAAAAGAAGTTGCCGAATTAGGATTATTAATTCTAAAAGGTAACACGGATTATTACTCAGAAATTGATTACGGAACCAAACAATTTTTCAAATTAAAAGAATTAATTTCTGACAATATCTGGGAAGATAAAAAATACTATAAATTATTAGAACTTTTTTATGGTGAAGAATTGGCTCCTTATGTAAAAAATAGTTGGAACAAAATGTCTCAACATATTTACCAATCGGGATATTACAGACGATCTTTTCGAGCACCTAATCAAAAAGATTACATTCTTGTCAAGCAGATCAATTTTCTACGAAATTTATTGACAAAACCTTCTCAATACACTTCCGAAGGCTATAAATACTATGATTTACCAATTGTTGAGCAAATTAGATATTCTTCTGACATCGGTATTAATGATAGTTACACATTGATTTGGTCTGAAATGATTGACCAAGGAAATCAACAGATTTATCAATTAATGGAAGATATTATTTACGGAAAAGATCCTACAGGAAAAGTTTCACGAAATATTATCAAAGCTTTATTAAATTCTCATAAACCTGAAGCTTGGGAATTGGTTGAAAAACTTTTGCTTTCTGCACAACGACAAGAAGGTTTGCGACAAACAATTCTCGAAACCTTAGACGAAACAAGTGTTGGCGCATTACAATCGTTGATAAAAGTTATTATTAATGAAAAATTAGCTCGCTTTTCTTCTGTTGTTCGCGCTGTAGATACGTGGACAGGATTAGGTTGGGAAGCTGAAAAAGAAACAACAATTCGTAATATCTTAGCTTTTGCTGATCAATTTTTGACTCATCCTGAAACCATAGAAAAAGGAATAGAAAGTAAAAACAACAACGAAGTTTATATGGCGCTTTGGTCGCAAGGTGTAACAGATATTGATATTTCATTAAACTATCTAGATAAATTACTTGAAAAAGGAACAATAGAAAAAAAATGTTTGGCTTTAAAATTTGCAAGCGAAACTTCTATTTACGAAAAAGAAATAAGGCTTTATAATAAAGCTTTAGACGAAGTTAATTTACAAGTTTTCTCTTTCTTTTTACCACGAATGATTTCTGTAACTTCATCATTCAAATTTCCTAACGATGATACTTTAATCGGTCTTTTTGATAAAGTTTTACATCTTGCAGAAACAATTCAAGAAAAGGAAAAAACATTCGAAGGAAAAGTATTTTCTTGGTTAAATACAAAATTCTCGAAAGACGATTTATATTCAGTTGCGATTAATTTAATTGGAGAAGACCAAACAAAACTTGAACGAATTCTAGCTCTATTTGATCAATTAAGTCTTTCGTTACGCGAATCTTTAACGCGTTTGGTTTTAAAAGATTTTTACAGTTATTCATATTATTATATGGATCAGAAAAAATCGACAACTAAAGTTTCTGATTTTCAGCGAGAATTTGCATTAAAAGTAATTAAAGATCGAGGCGAAAGTATTGTTGCTTCTGCTTTAAATACATTAAAACATTCAGAATTAAATCAACAAGAAATTGAATCGATTCAAGATTTATTTAAAAGAAAAAGTGCCAATCTTCGCAAACATTTAATTCAATTAATTCTTCTTCAAAATGATGAAATCATTTCAACTTTTACGCAAAATTTAATTGAAAAAGGTGATGCTGAACAGCGTTTGGCGGGATTAGACATTTTATTACAATTAAACAAAGAGAAACGTGCTACTGATTTTATAAAACAAACTGTCAGTTCTTTTAACGAGCGCAAAAAAATCACTGAAAAAGAAACTATTCTTTTAAAACAATTAGATCCAAAAAGTTCTAACGATATTTTATCTATAGAAAATGGTTATGGAATTTACAATCCAGCTAATATTACGCCATTCGAATTACCGAAATTGGATAAAGATTCGGTTTATTTGAAATATACAAAGAAGAATAAATACGGTTTTTCTAAGTCTGAAAACGAAATTGTTAAGAATTTAGAACAATTGAAAGATCTTTATCTTCAAAATAAAGATTACGAATATGAGTATGAAGATTGGAACAATAGCGTAATTACAGATTTGTTGGGAAATAGTTTTAATCCTTTGAAACGAAATACTCAAAACTTAACTGCTGACGAAAAATTTGCAAATTATCCGTTACATGAAACGTGGGAAAAATGGTATTTAGACAGCAAGTTAACACCTATCGATCTTTATTTATTGACGATGGAAGAAGAATGTGATCGAAAAGTTTGGCGAACTATTTTAGAAAATTATGTGTTCTATAACAAAGGAAAAATTCCAAATCCTTTAAAAACTGATTATTATTGGAACAATCCTTTAAAATCAATTTTGTTTATTCTTCAAGAAAAATTCCCGTTTGAAGATGCAAATAATTTCGTTATTGATGCAACAATTCAATTGTTTTCTGCCTTACCAAAAGACGTTATTAATTATCAAAGTAAAAGAGATAAAAACAATTATTATTACAACGAAGAATTTGGAAATGGTTGGCAAAACGAACGCTTTTTTGATGTTTTTCTGAACAAAATAAACCTTATCAATCTAGAAAAAGATGATGTCCAAAAAGTATGGAATATCTACAGATGGCGTCAATACAATGGTTTAGAAGAAAATATAAAATTTAATAAACCACCGCTTTATATTTATTGTTTAGCTTATCAAAATAAATTCATCACAAAAGATGAAATGTACGAAGGAATTCTAGATCCTGATTGTATCAATGAAATCACAAGTGATCGAAAAAATTATCGTTACCAAGGAAGTAAAACCATGCAAGAAGATTTTCCTTTCTTAACTGAAATGATTGAAAATATTCGAGAAAAATTTTTAGATGTTGAATTAAAACGTGGAGATTCTAATACAAATGTCACGCAATTTGTTCAAAGTTTTGAGCATATTTATGGAATAAATCGTTTTGTTGAAATTTTAGATAAACTTGGAAAAGCTAAACTTTTCAAAGGATACATTTATTCTTGGCGTTATACGGATGTTACAAAACAAAAGTTATTTAGTTTCTTAATTAAACGATGTTTACCACTAGAAACTGATACGCAAGAAGAATTCAATCAATTAGTAAAGAAAGCTAAAATTTCAGAAAGTCGTTTAATAGAAGCTTCTGTTTATGCACCTCAATGGCAAAAATTAGTTAATAATTATTTAGATTGGAAAGGTTTAGACGCCGCGATTTGGTGGATGCATGCACATACAAAAACATCTGGCTATCAAGCTGAAAATGCTGAATTAGAAAGTGAAGTTGCAAAATATTCCTCAATTGATATTCAAGATTTCAAAGATGGGGCGGTTGACAAAGACTGGTTTACAAAAGCATATAAAGAATTAGGAAAATCGCGTTGGGAAATTTTGTACGAAGCTGCGAAATATATTTCTGACGGAAATGGACATCGTAGAGCAAGACTTTATGCAGATACTTTGACAGGAGATTTAAAAATTAGAGAAGTTACAGCCAAAGTAAAAGATAAACGAGATCAAGATTATTTGCGTGTTTACGGTTTGGTTCCATTGAGCAAAACAAATGCAGAAAAAGATGTTTTATCGCGCTATGAATATTTACAACAATTCAAAAAAGAAAGTAGAGAGTTCGGATCGATGAAACAAACAAGCGAAGCTTTAGCTTTGCGAGTTGCTTTAGAAAACTTGGCAAGAAATGCAGGTTATCCAGATCCTATTCGTTTAACTTGGGCAATGGAATCTCAACAGGTTCAGCAAATTTTATCAAAAGATACACAAGTCGAAATTGATGGTACAACAATAGGTTTGATTATTGATGAAGACGGAAAAGCAGATTTGGTAACTTTTAAAGGAGATAAACAATTAAAATCTATTCCACCAAAACTAAAGAAGGACAAAGCAGTTGTAGAACTTACCAATTATCGTAAAACATTGCGAGAACAATTTACTCGTTCGAGAAAAGGTTTAGAAGAAGCGATGATTCGTGGAGATGATTTTTTATTTTCAGAAATTGAAAATCTTTTTTCACATCCAATCATTTCAAAACATTTAGAGAAATTAGTCTTTATTTCAAGCAAAAATACAATTGGTTTTTATGTAAATGGACAATTAAAGGACGCAAAAGGGAATTTACAATCTATTGATTCTACAGAAATGTTCAGAATTGCTCATTGTTATGATTTACATCAAAATTCTGTTTGGATTGATTATCAACATTATTGTTTTGATCAAAAATTAAAGCAACCTTTTAAACAAATTTTTAGAGAATTATATATTCCTACAGCAGATGAACTAAAGGAAAAATCTATTTCTCGTCGATATGCTGGACATCAAGTTCAACCAAAACAAACATTGGCTTTATTGAAAACACGTGATTGGAAAGTTGATTACGAAGAAGGTTTGCAAAAGGTTTTTCACAAAGAAGGTTATCAAGTTAAGCTATATGCTTTGGCAGATTGGTTTTCTCTTGCTGATGTCGAAAGTCCAACTTTAGAAACTATCGAATTTCACTCATTAAAAACACATAAAAATATTCCTTTCGAAGAAATTAATCCTAGAATTTTCTCGGAAGTAATGCGTGATATTGATTTGGTTGTTAGTGTAGCTCATGTTGGCGGTGTTGATCCTGAAGCAAGTCATTCTACAATTGAAATGCGAACAGTTTTATTAAATGAAACGACTCGATTATTCAAACTGAAAAATGTCGAAACAAAAGGAAGTCATGCTTACATAAAAGGAGAAATGGCAGAATATAGTGTACATTTAGGAAGCGCTGTTGTGCATCAAGTACCAGGTTTGTATTTATCTATTTTACCTGTACAATCGCAACATAGAGGTCGAATATTTTTACCTTTTGCTGATGATGATCCTAAATCTGCAGAAGTCATCTCAAAAGTTTTATTATTAGCAAAAGATAGTGAAATAAAAGATCCAACTATTTTAAGTCAAATAAAACGAGAAATAAACTAAATAAAAAAAGCGAAGAGTTTTTATCTCTTCGCTTTTCTTTTTACAAAAAATTGATAATGATATAAAGTTAATCAATAGTTGAACAATTAATTATCTTTTAAAAAATTCATAAATTAGTGGAGATTAAACGCAATTTATGGAAGAACACCTGCCAAAACTCATTACCGATCTTGGATTAATTCTATGTGTAGGCGCTGTGACGACGCTTATTTTCAAACGCATCAACCAACCTCTTGTTTTAGGTTATATTATTGCTGGTTTTTTAGTTGGACCACATTTCGAATATATTCCATCTGTTGCAGAAGAACATAATGTGGAGATTTGGGCAAAAATTGGTGTTATATTTCTACTTTTTAGTCTTGGATTAGAATTTAGTTTCAAAAAATTGCTCAATGTTGGTGGCTCTGCCTCCATCACTGCAATTGTTGAAATTATTTGCATCGTAACCGTTGGTTATTTTGTTGGTCGATTTATGAATTGGTCTACAATGGACAGTATTTTCCTCGGCGGTTTATTAGCCAGTTCTTCTACAACCATTATTATTAGGGCGTTTGATGAATTAGGTTTAAAACGAAAAAAATTCGCGAATGTCGTTTTCGGAATTTTAATTGTAGAAGATATTGTGGTCATTTTATTGATGGTTATGCTTTCTACAATGGCTGTTAGCCAGCATTTTAACGGAGCAGAAATGATTAATTCTTTCGTTAAATTAGGTTTCTTTTTAGCGGTTTGGTTTATTGGAGGAATCTTTATTATTCCAACTTTTCTACGTTCAATTAAGAATTATTTAGATGATGAAACTTTACTAATTATCTCAATTGGGTTATGTCTTGGAATGGTTTACATTGCTGATAGCGTAGGTTTTTCAATAGAATTAGGTGCATTTGTAATGGGTTCTATTCTCGCTGAAACTGTTTATGCAGAAAAAATCGAACATAATTTTCAATCTGTAAAAAATCTATTCGCAACAATTTTCTTTATTTCTATTGGAATGATGATTGATCCCGTTTCGATGTACGAACACAAATGGGCAATTTTGATTGTGACCTTGTTGACGATTTTCGGAAAGTTAATTTTTACCACTTTAGGTGCTATAATTTCAGGACAACCGCTAAAACAATCTGTACAAGTAGGAATGAGCATGGCACAAATTGGTGAATTTGCTTTCATCGTTGCTGGTTTAGGACTTTCTCTTGGTGTAACAAGCGACTTCTTATTTCCTGTTGCAGTTGGTGTTTCGGCAATTACAACATTTACAACACCTTATTTAATAAAATCATCTGACAAAGTTTATACTTTATTGGAAAAAATTCTTCCGCAAAAATTCATTCAAGGTGTTGAAAATTATTCATCTGATACACAACATATTCAAAACGAAAATAAATGGAATAAAATCATCAAACAAACGGTTTCAACAATTTTCATCAATGGAATAATCATTATCGCAATCACATTAATCATAAAAAGCTACGTTTTATTCTTATTAACCGATTGGTTTACCTATTTTGGCGCAAGTTTGGTCAGCCTTACATTGACATTTGTATTGTGTATTCCATTTATTTGGGCAATTATTGGAAATCGTCCAAAAAGAGAAATTATCCGAGAGTTTTGGGATGAATCTAATTACAATCGTGCACCAATTATTGCAATTATTTCTATACGTTTAACTTTAGTTGTTGTTGCTGTAATTTTTATTTATAACCAATTTTTTTCAAGCACAATTGCCTCAATTATTTTGGTTATTGGATTATTGATTACTATGTATTTTCTTTCGAAATATTTCAATCAATTTTACAATTATATTCAAACAAAATTCATTTATAACTTAAATGAACGTGAAATTTTGACTAAAAAAATTGAAGAGAAAAAGAAACAAGATAAATTTCAATATACTTGGGATAACACACACATTTCGGATATGATTGTTCCACAAAATGCGAATTTTATTGGTGTTCCTTTGGGTGAATTGGATTGGCGAACAAAATTTCAGATCAATATTGCCTATATCAAACGTGGGGACCGAATCATTCAGACTCCAAATTCTGAATCAGTTTTATATCCTTTCGATAAAATTGGAATTATTGGAACGGATGAACATATTCAACGATTTGAGAAGTATTTGCAAATTATTGGTGAAACTCCTCCAGAAAATAATGATCTTAAAAATACAGATAATTTTACGTTGGATAAAGTAGTTATTCCGAATGATTTTTGTGTTTTGGAGCATAAATCGATTGGTTGGGTAAAAGATACGGCGAAAGGAATTGTGGTTTCGATAGAGCGCGATGGTAAAATGATTCATAATCCTGATCGAAATGTACCGATTGAACTGGGCGATTATTTGACAATTGTTGCCGATAAGAAAAACTTAAAAAACTTTATTCAGGAGTATCATTTAAAATAAAAGCGAGTAATTTTGCAAGATGCAGCGTAAGATTATTCACATCGATATGGACGCTTTTTTTGCTTCTGTTGAACAACGAGATTTTCCCGAATTAAGAGGAAAATGCATTGCTGTTGGCGGAAATGAAGAGCGAGGTGTGATTGCTACCGCTAGTTACGAAGCTAGAAAATATGGAGTTGGCTCTGCAATGTCCTCTGTTGTTGCAAAGCGCAAATGTCCGCAATTAATATTTGTAAAACCTCGATTTCAAGTTTATAAAGAAGTTTCGAATCAAATTCGTGAAATATTTCTTGAATATACTGATTTGGTCGAACCTTTATCTTTGGATGAAGCTTTTTTGGATGTAACAATTAACCATAAAAACATCGAAATTGCAACGGATATAGCAAACGAAATCAAACAAAAAATAAAAGAACGAACAAATTTGACTGCTTCAGCAGGTGTTTCGTTCAATAAATTTTTAGCTAAAATTGCTTCGGACTATAACAAACCTGATGGACTTTATGTTATTACACCTAAAATGTCTGAAAGTTTTATTGATCAATTACCAATCAAAAAATTTCATGGAATTGGAAAAGTAACTGCCGAACGTATGCAAATGATGGGTATTCATACAGGTTTGGACTTGAAGAATCTAGAATTAGAAAAACTCTTACGCGAATTCGGAAAATCTGGTAAATACTATTACAATATTGTTAGAGGATTAGATTTTAGAGAGGTCAATCCTACTCGATTGCGAAAATCATCTGGTTCAGAAACAACTTTTAGCAAAGATTTAGAAACATTAGAAGAAATGCAAATCGCTTTATTTCCACTAATGGAAGATGTTTGGAACTTTTCCTTGAAAACATCAATTTATGGAAGAACAATAACTGTAAAAATAAAACACAATGATTTTTCGGTTACTACAAAAAGTAAATCAGCTTCATTTCCAATTAAAAATAGAGACCTTTTTGATCAAATTTGTTATGATTTATTAACCGAAGGTTACTCTTCAGAAAAACCTGTTCGACTATTAGGTGTTGCTATTTCAAATTTATCCAATAATCAAAAAAAATTCGGAACTCAACTTGAAATTCCTTTTAGAGAAATTATATAAATTCTTTAAACAATTTTATAAATTCCGAAATAATAAAATTTAAACAACTGATTTAAAATAAATTAACAATGTTTTAAATCAATACATTTTATTTACTACTTAGATTTATTTTTTACTACCTGTAGACACTTTGATGATAGTCTACATTTTTTAGTTTAGTATTTATTCAAGACATTTGTATCAACAAACAACATCGTTTGTAATGCTTTTAAGATTACTAACCAACAACCAAACTAAAAAGCTATTTTGATAAATCTAACCAGTTTATCAAAACAACCTAAACCAATATCAATTATCTAAACCAAATTAAAAAATCCATCTCAAAAATTGAGATGGATTTTTAGTTTTATTTATTTTGAAACTAAAATTTAGTTTTTAATCAATTTTTTTGTAATAGTTCCATTACCTGTTTCAAATTTTAAGATGTAAATACCTTTTGGTAGATTATCAGTGGAAACTGTTCCTTTTTGACCATCAAATTTTACATTAGAAGTTGAAACAACTTTACCTGTCATATCAACAATATCAACTTTGATATCATTTTTAATAGATTTATCAACAATGTAAACTACATCCTTAGCTGGATTAGGATACATTTGGAAAGTAGATTGTTTAACATCAGAAGTAGCTAGTTTACATTCTAACTCTTCAACTGGTGGCATATCAAAAGCTTCTGTTCCATCTGTTCTACTGTTAGAACTTCCTTGTTTAGCGCTATAACCTAAACCACGAGCTGAAAATGCTTCCCAAATCTCACACTTATTAACTCCATTATTTAATTGTTCGTCAGCTTTAAGAATAGCATCACGTCCATCTACAAATCCTGGAGAACAAGGTTGTAATTTAAGACCTGTCATTACTAATTGTATAGCCATATTATTACCAGCTTTACCATTATATAAATCTGGAGAGAAACCATATTTATTAACCATTTTCCAGTTTAAATCCCAAAGCATAGAAGCCCATACGTAACCAGTATTGTGAGGAGAATCTGAATTACCATAAGTTTTTAAGAACCCATATCTAGCAGGATTAACTGTCATATCAGTCGAATAAACTGTAGGACGAATTCCAACACCTTCTTTCTTTTCACCTACAGCAAATGTTCCTATTCCTCTTTTAGTAGTACTTATATCAGATGGCAATTGAGTAATCATCAATCCAAAGAAATCAGACCAACCTTCACCCATTTGTTCAAGATTATTCAAACAGTTAGCATTTGTGATTGGACCAGTCAAGCGATTAGAAATTCCATGTCCATATTCATGTGCAATAATTCCGTTGTCTAAACTTCCATCAATAAATGATTCATCTGGTTTTAATAAAGATCCATTAACGACTACTTTATTTTGCAATTCTTGCATAATTGCATCTCCATCTGCTTTACTAATAGAAATTGCTGGAATTGTAATTGTTGTATCATCTCCAGACATATTAATCATCCCATCTACATTATTTACAATAATAGCAGCTTTAGCTCCAGCATTCTGAGCATTTTTTACTTTTATAGCAAAAGAACAATCTCCACGGTATATAATTGCTATCTTATCATTTACTTCTGCAGCATTTGTGATTGTCCCACAACCATCATAAGGCGTACCTGTCGTTTCACTTTTTACAATTAAGGCAAGATCTCCAGTTAAAGCAGTAGAAGTTAATGTACCTCCCCAAGTAGGAACAGTAGCTTGATAACTACCAGCTATGTTAGCAGGACTATTAATAATTAGTGGTTCTGGAGTTTTATTCCATAAGTACATTGCCATTCTTGGAGATCTTCCGTCTGCAGGTGTAGCAAAAGTAGCATTGTTAGTGTACCCTAACGACACTCCTGTTTGTGCCAAGGCTACAACATCATCATTACCTGTTCCTCCTTTATCAAAATTAACTTTTTGAAAATTTCCATTAGCCTCTGTAAAACCATAATTATAGAAAATATCATGCATCATATTGTTCATATAGAACAAATTAGTGGTTGCACCTTCCCAATTAGTATAAGGATGGTTAGACAAATTCATTGGAAAATCAAAATTCAGATCATTTCCTCCATCAGCATAATCAGTATCTTTGATTGTTACTGTATTTGATATAGAATTATAAGTCTGATACCCTTTAGAATCATGATCCCTAACAGCTCTTACATTGTTTCCTTCTGTTCTTGTTTTTACAGTTGATTCTGCTGTGTTATGCCAACCATTCGGTGATGCAGTTGCATTTGAAACAGAAAGATCAGCAAATGATCTTCCTCCACGATTAGGAGCCTCTAAAGGTAATTGGTAAACATTGTATTGTGGTGATGCTACATTTTTAACATCTGCATATAACCAATCCCAATCAGCTTTATTAAATGTAGCTAAATTCTCATTATGAAAAGCTCCATGATCAAAACCACAGCTTAATGTGTTGTTATGTTTTTCTAAAATTGCACCATTCATTGCGTTAACAATAACATGAATGATATCATTATGGTTATCTTTTACCAATTGATAACTAAATGCATAACTTAAAATTGCTTGGTTTTGGTCATTAATATAATAAACCAATTCTGAAGAATCATCTTTCGAAAAATATACGCCATTTTGGTCTATTTTTGAATCTGAAAAAGATTTTAATCCTTCTGATTGAGCTACTTTATTTAAAGCATCGTTAAAATTTAAAGATGGAGAAATATCTGCATTCTTTAATGATATATTAAAATTTTCTGATGAAGTTTTAGAAATAACCTGTTTATCCTTTATTATATATGTTGAATAACTGTTATAAATTGGAATACCTTGGAAAGTTCTTTGTGTGTAAACCCTTTGATTAAGATCATCATTGATTGTTTGAGCAAATTTGTACTCAACATTACCTGCTATTGCCTTTGCTTCATAATTATCTACAATTTGCTCTGCCGTTTGGGCATAAGCAGACATAGATAAAAGAAACGCAGAAAATATCAGCGTTAAATTTTTCTTCATTATATATTGTGTTAATTAATTGAGAAACTAAATTAAGTAATACATTTTAAAGAAAAAATTTGGAAATTAAAATCGATTTAACTAATATAAAAGGCCAGACTAATCTGACCTCATCGTTTATTTTTCTAAATCTTTATATACTTTTCGAATAATTCCGTCCGAAAGTCCAATTTTAGGAACATGAATTTTCTTTGCATGCGACCATTTTAGTACATTGTTGTAAATTTCCATGGCATAAACCACTACATCGGCGCGATCGGGCTTCATATTGAAATTCTGCATACGTTCTTCCGCAGTCATTGTTTGTAAAATTTGATAATGTTTTTTCACATAAATGCTACTCAAAGGCATTCCTAATTTTACGCCAGAATATTTGTACACATGGTTGATGTTTCCTCCAGAACCAATTAATTCTACTTCATCATGACCAATGTTTTCATGAATCCATTCTTTCATTTCGTTAAAAGTATTTGGCGAAACTTTATTTTCTAACAAACGTACAGTTCCTACTTCAAAAGATTTTGACGTAAAAACCTTATTATCTTTTAATAACGTTAATTCGGTACTACCACCACCAACATCTACATACAAATAGATTTTTTCGTCTTGTATAAAATCACCTAATTCAGTATTAAAAAGTAATTCAGCTTCGGTTTTTCCATCAATAATTTCGATGTTAATTCCAGATTTTTTCATCACTTTTTTTACAACATCTTTTCCGTTTTTGGCTTCGCGCATGGCAGAAGTTGCATAAGCTTTATAAATTTCAACATCATAAACCTTCATCATCAATGCATAAGACAACATAGCATCACAGATACGATTTATATTTGTTTCGGAAATTTGTCCATCAATAAAAACGTCGTGTCCCAAACGAATTGGCATTCTCACAATACTGGTTTTATTAAAAATTGGCGCACGACCTTCTTCTTCGTAAACATAATTAATCAACAATCGCATGGCGTTAGATCCAATATCTATTGCTCCTAATTTTCTAATCTTCATTTTCTTGTTCGTTTAATTTTTTAAAATATTCGTAGGTCGTTAACTGAGAGCGGTTTGGTTTTTTATTATTTCGTTTGTATTCCAAAGAAGATTCAGCCGTTATTTGGCGACCTTTTACGTTATCTTCAAAACTCAAATTAAACGTATCCATAACAATTTTTTTGAATTTATGATCGTAAATCGGACACGCAACTTCCACACGATTATCCAAATTACGTTCCATCATATCTGCCGATGAAATATAAACTTTGTCATCGCCCGCATTCTTAAACCAATACACACGTGGATGTTCCAAAAATTTATCAATAACGCTGACACATTCAATATTTTCGGAAAGATTTTTAACTCCAGGAATCAAACAATTTATTCCACGCACAACCAAGCGAACTTTTACTCCTTTTTGAGAAGCTTTGTACAATAAATCAATGATTTGTTTATCGCTTAAACTGTTCAGTTTCATATTGATTTCTGCAGGTAAACCAGCTTGATGATTTTTGATTTCTCGTTTAATCATCTTGACAATTTTTTTACGCGTTCCATAAGGTGAAACCAATAAATGATTGTACGTTAAGTTTAAATAATTAGCTCCGAAAAATTTAAAAATCTGTTCAACATCCTTTGTTATTCCCGGATTGGTTGTGAAATACGTATAATCTGTATAAATTTTTGCTGTTCCTGCATGAAAATTTCCTGTACTGATAAACACATATTTCTGTGCCAACATTCCTTCTGGTTTACGCTCGATATAACCAATTTTCGAATGTACTTTCAGTCCCGGAACCCCAAAAATAACATTCACACCAGCTTCTTGCAATTTTTTCGACCACATCGCATTATTCGATTCATCAAATCGCGCGCGAAGTTCCAAAACAGCAGTTACTTCTTTTCCGTTCATAGCTGCATTTATCAACGAATGCATCACTTGCGAATCTTTTGCTACACGATAAATAGTAATTTTTATTTTGGTTACTTTCGGATCAATTGCGGCTTCACGAAGAAATTTTAACAACAAAGAATAATCATGATAAGGCGCCATCATCATTTCCTCATTTTCCGTAAAAGCTTGAAAATAACTGTTATATTCAAAAGGTTTTTTCTGAATAATTGGCTTTATTTTTTCGTACGTTAAATTTGGAATATCAAAGCTTGGAAAGCTCATCAAATCTCGTTTGTTGTGATATTTTCCACCCGGATTGATACTATCATATTCGTCTAATCGTAATTTTTTTAAGAAAAATTTCAACGTATCTGGTGCAATTTCAGCATCATAAACTAATCGGACAGGAACACCTTTTTTACGATTTTCTAAACTATTAATGACTTTTTCTAATAAACTATGTTCCAAATCATTATCAAAATCAAGTTCGCTATCTCGTGTAATTTTGATGGAATGAGCTTCAATTGTTTCGAAATCAAACATTTTGAAAATATCTTTCAAATGAAAACGAATAATATCTTCCAAATACATGACATAAGTATTTTGATCATACTTTGGAAGCACAATAAAACGCGAAAATAAATGCGTTGGAACAATCAAAAGTGCATATTGAACTTTGTCTTTTAATTGCATTTTTACCGCTAAATAGAACGATCCATCGCGTAAAGGCGGCGCTTTTTTGATATCATCTAAAATAAAAACTCCAACTGTATGAATAAATTCGTTGTAAAAATATTCGGAAATAAATTCTAAATAATTCTCTGGAATCGACGTATCATCAATCACAAAAATATTGTAATTCTCTAATTCTTTAAACAATTTATTATGCAAATCATCATACTGAACTCTCTGTTGACGTACGATTTCATTGATTTCATCGATCAATTCTTCGTCCGTTTGATCTGGCACAATATTTTGATAAACGATTTCTACATCTTTGAACTGTATCGAACGCAAAATTGTAGAATATCGAACCGAATAAAATTCGTCTAAATTGTTAGAATAAATTCCTAAAAAACGAATTCGTTCTAACAACGGAACTGTTTCGTCAGAAGCCTCTTGCAACACGCGCGCATTGAAAGAAAGCCAACTGATTTCGCGGTTTATATATTTTTTCATTTAATTTCTTTAGGTAAAATTATTTTTATAGTTTTTCCTTTTTCTATTGATTTCCAATTATCCGAATCAAACTGTATCCAGACAAATCCAGAAGTCGAAAGATTGTAAATCATTTCATTTCCTAACTGATTGGTAATATCTGTAAACGCAGGATTATGTCCAAAAATAAGAACATTTTGCAATTCATTATCCAAATTTCTAATCCATTTATCCAATAAATAATGCGAAAACGTATACAAATCATCTTCGATATGAATGGTTTGATTAGGAAATAAAATAGGTTTGACAAGTAGAGAAGTTTCTTTTGCTCGAACTGCTTTACTCGAAAATATTTTATCAAATTTCAATTCAAAATTTTGATGAATATAATTCACTATTTTCTTCGTTTTGAATTCACCAATCTCTGTGATAGAACTAAATTGATCCGAGACATTTTCGTTCCATTTACTTTTTGCATGACGCATTAAAAACAAATTTTTCATAACGCAACGAGTTTAAAAAGAAACAGTAGTTAAATCTAATCATTATCTAACGAAAAGACTTAACTACTGTTGTATTTTTTTAGGATTATTTTCTAAAGATTACCTTCGTAATTCTTAAAATCATTTTTTACCCAATCTGGCAATTCCATTGATTTTTTCTCTTCCATATCGTACATCACTTGCGTACTTTTTCCGATACAATGAATAACATCTTCGCCATTTTCGCTTTTACTTGTGACAATATATTCGAAATCGAAACTCTTGTTTCCTAATTTTGATACACGCACACCAATACGAGGTTCTATCGCATTTGGACGTAATTCTTTTTGGTAACTTGCTTCTATATGCGCAATAACAAACATGTGACGCGTCCACTGCCATTTTTTGCTCGAAGCCATCATATAATAAGCTCTACCAGTCTGAAAATATTCGAAATAAAATACGTTATTTACATGACCAATTGGATCAAAATCGCTCCAACGTTGTTCTAAAGGCTTAAAGAATTTAAAGTTTTCTATACTCATTTTTAATTGGTTTTTAATAATAATTAATCTTCTGGATTTGGATCAATAAATTCGTATTTGTACAATTTGACTAACCAAAAGAATACTGAAAATAAGATTGGTCCGAAAATAATTCCAATAAATCCGAATAAATTTATTCCAACGATTACTCCAAAAATAGTAATTAATGGATGAACATCCGCCATTTTTTTCTGTAAAACTAAACGAATCAAATTGTCTGATAATCCAACAATAACAAAACAATAAATCAATAATCCGATCGCTTGTCCTGTATCACCGCTTGCTAATAAAAATAATGCCAAAGGAACGTAAATTAAGGCTGCTCCAACTACTGGTAACATCGCCGCAAAAATCGTTAGAATAAACCATGTAAAGGCATCATCAACTCCAAAAATAAGATATCCAATGTAGGCAATAATTGCTTGTAGAAAGGCTGTTAACGGCATACCTACTGCATTAGAAATGACCAAATCTTTCAAATCTTTGTTCATCTTCACTAAATTACTTGTTTTAAGCGGAATAGTTCTGTAAAACCAATTTTCAAGTTTTTGATGATTCATCAACATAAAATACAAAATAAGGAAAGCAACCCCCAACTGAACTGTCATATCCATTGAAGCATTCAGTGTTTTTTCTAATAATTTCCCTCCAACTTGAGTTATTTTTTCAATGTTAGTCGCACTAAAAACATCAATATGAAATTTGGTTTGCAACATTTCAATAATTTTATTGACATCTTTTTTAATTTGAGCTGTGTCATTTAATAGCACCATAACCTTATTCGTTAACATTTGAATTAATAAATAAAGAGGTCCTATAATTAGAATTGCACTACTAATCATTAAAAAGATTACACTTCCTAATTTGTTCCATTTTTTTACTTTAACTAACCATTGCAAAGGATTCAGGAGCAAAACGTACAAACACAAAGCACCAAGAAAACCTGGAAAAAAAGCCAATAAATTTTTGGTAATTAATCCAAAAACTAAAAGTATAATTGCAATAAAAGCTAATTGCAATAAAATGTTATTAGAGAGATAGTGTTTATTAGAGTTCATAGGTATTTATTTGTTTAATAACAGTTGTTGATATTTCGTTATCAAATTCAATGCTAAAAATAGTTAATTTCTATAAACTTTTCTATTTTTAGGCGTTGAATAAAATTTTACACATGAAAAAAATAGTTGGTTTAATCTTATCCGTTTTGACGATGACGACATATGCACAAACGAAACAAGACAAAGTTGTTTTGGTAATTCATGGTGGTGCTGGTACAATTTTGAAAAAAAATATGACACCCGAAAAGGAAAAAGCGTACCGAGATGCTTTAGCTGAATCTTTGACAAAAGGCTATGAAGTCATCAAACAAGGTGGCGAAAGTGAAAATGCGGTGATAGAGGCTATAAAAGTAATGGAAAATTCGCCTTTGTTTAATGCTGGAAAAGGAGCAGTTTTTACACATGAAGGTAAAAATGAATTAGACGCTTCGTTGATGATCGGAAATACAATGCAAGCTGGAGCTGTGGCTGGAGTTACCACGATTAAAAACCCTATTTTAGCAGCAAAAGCTGTTTTACAAAATTCTGCTCATGTGATGATGGTTGGAAAAGGAGCAGAAGAATTTGCTCAAACTCAAGGTTTAGAAATTGTTGATCCAAGTTATTTCAAAACAGAGGAACGTTGGAATTCTCTTCAAAAAGTTTTAGAAAAAGACAAAGAAAAAATGGAATTAGACCACGATGCTAAAACACAAGCGTATGTTCCATTCAATTTTGTTGACGAAAAATTTGGTACAGTTGGCGCAGTTGCTTTGGATAATAAAGGTCATATCTCGGCAGGAACTTCGACGGGCGGAATGACAAACAAACGTTTTGGGCGTGTTGGTGATTCGCCAATTATCGGAGCTGGAACCTATGCAAATAGCGAAGTTGGTGTTTCGAGTACAGGTTGGGGTGAATATTTTATAAAAGCTGTTGCGGCATATGATGTTGCGGCTTTGATGAATTACAAAAAACTTTCTTCGAAAAAAGCTGGTGAAGAGGTTATCAAAAAAATTGGTGATTTAGGTGGCGATGGCGGAATGATTATTTTAGATAAAAATGGTCAAGCAAGTTTTCCTTTTAACACTGCCGGAATGTATCGCGGAAGTATTACGCAATCAGGTAAGATAACTATCGAAATTTATCAATAAATTTGGAACACATTATTAAAATAAAGATATACAATACATGATAAAACAAATTTTACTTACAGCCACTGTTGTTCTTGCAAATTTTGCAACAGCGCAAGTAACCTCTATGATTAATGATAAAAATGTAGATGCTTCGACAAAAGTATATGGAATGGCTCCTTTAAGCGATGAAACAAAGGCTTATGAGAAGTTTAATTTTATGTTAGAAAATGCTGCGGCTATACAATTAGGAAAACCAATTTTGGAGTACGGATATCAATCGTCTACTTTTCAAGCACAAGATAATGGAGTGATGATTTATATGGTAAAAGATAAGAAAATTGTCGATCAATGGTTGGTGAATCCTGCGTTGTACAATGTTTTTCACGATGGAATTCCATATTCTTATGATGCCGATAAATTAGCTGTTCTTGCTGATAAATATCCGTTGATTTATAAAGAAGAAAAACGTCAATATAAAACCGAAAAAGAATATCAAAAACAGCGTCCTGCTTTGTTTGCTGATCCTTATAATTTGATTATTACAGAGCCAGATTTTACATACGAAGGATATTTTGATGTGCAATTTCCACAAAACGAACAATTCAAAAGTTCTGAAGCTGCGATTGCTTATTTAAAACCAATTGTGGAGAAATTGACAAAAAAGAAATTTGATATTAATTATACAATTACTGAAAAAAATATTTTAGATCGTACACAATTTACAATAACAGTTGCGGGAGAAGAAAATATCTACAAAAAAATAAAATTAGATAATCTGCAAAAAGGAGATTGGCAATCATTAAGTTATGAAGCTTCGATTTTCCGAAAAGCAAATTAATAGTAAGAAAAGGTTTTTGAAATAATCAAGAACCTTTTTTTTATCCACAAAGATTCGTAATTTGAGTCTTTAACCCAAAGAAATATGAATTCTAACTTCTATAAAATATTACAACATTCAAAAGAAAATCAATCAATTATTGCCGTTTACAATGATCCCGAAGGAGACAATTTTTGGGCTGGATATATTTTAGATTTTAATGACGAATTTTTTACGATGCAACACATTTCGAAATATGGTAAAAAAGATGGAATTTTAATCGAACCTTATTTCAAAATTAGTCGAATAGATGTTGATGATTACTGCAAATGTCTCAATTATTTGAAAGAACATCACACCGATTTGGATCAAGAAAATCCAATTACATTTAATGCAACAGCAGAAGAAAATTGGGTTCGTCAAATTTTAGGCGAAATAAATGATCAAACCGAATATGTCACACGTATTCAATTAAATAACAATAGTCGTTTTGCAGGTTTTATTCGAAATTTAACTGAAGATGATTTCGAGTTGAAATGTATTGGTTCGGAAGGAACAGACGAAGGTTCTTTATATTTTCAGATTGATGATGTTTCGTCGATTCGTGTCAATGATTTAGAAGCTCGCAGAAGATTATTTTTTTATAATTATCGCCGTTCTATCGACTTTTTTGATGAATAATTTTTATCAAGAAAAACGCAAACTACAATTCCAATTATTAGGAATAAAATTTGATTAGATTTTGATGAAAAATATCGTTTTTTATAAAGCATCAAAGCCTTTATTTTGCACGATTATTAAAATCTACTTATGAAATATACTTCTGCAACAGAAGCTGTAAAAGAAATCAAATCTGGCGATCGTGTTTACGTTCATGCAGCTGCGGCTACGCCTACATTTTTGGTGTCAGAATTATCGAAGAGAGCGCATGAATTGAGAGATGTAGAATTTTGTCATATTCATACAAGTGGAAATGCAGAATATGCAAATCCTGCTTATAAAGACTCATTTTTTGTCAATTCTTTTTTCTTGGGAGCTAATGTTCGTCACACGATAAAAGAAGGAAATGGTTCGTATTTACCGATTTTCTTTAGCGAAATGGGAAAAGTGATTCGAACTGAATTGAATGTTGATGTTGTTTTAATTCAGATTTCTGAGCCAGATTCTCATGGTTATTGTTCTTTAGGGACTTCTGTGGAGAATATTAGAGCGGCAATTGAGACTTCTCGTGTGGTTATTGCGCAAGTGAACAAATATATGCCACGCACATTTGGTGACGGAATTTTACATATTTCGACTATCACGCATTTAGTAGAACATCATCAACCGTTAGATATCTTGGATAATGGAAATATTACGGAGGAAGAAGCTAAAATTGGGAATTATATTGCTGAATTAATTGAAGATAAAAGTTGTTTACAATTAGGGATTGGTTCTATTCCAAATGCTGTTTTGAATAATTTGAAGAATCATAAAGGTTTAGGAATTCATACTGAATTATTTTCAGATGGAATTGTTCCATTGGTTAAATCTGGCGTGATTACAGGCGAACACAAAAAATTATTGAAAGGTAAAATTGTTTCAACTTTAGCGCATGGTTCTCAATTGTTATATGATTTCATTGATGATAATCCTGGCGTAGAAATGCGCGATGCTTCTTTTACAAATGATCCTGTGAAGATTAGTCAGAACAATAGAATGGTTTCGATTAATTCGGCTATTGAGGTAGATGTTACGGGGCAAGTAAGTGCAGATTCAATTGGTTCGCGAATATTTTCTGGTGTTGGAGGGCAAGTTGATTTTATATACGGATCATCTTTAAGTAAAGGTGGAAAATCGATCATTGCATTAACGTCAACAACAGCAAAAGGTGCAAATAAAATAGTACCTTTCCTAAAACAAGGTGCGGGAATTGTGACGACAAGAGCGCATGTAAATTATATTGTAACGGAATATGGTGTAGCAAATTTATTCGGAAAAAATATTAGACAACGTGTAAAAGCAATGGCTGAAATTGCGCATCCAGATTTTAGAGAACAAATCGAAAAAGAATATTTTGAAGCGATTTCTTCTTAAAAATATGATATTGATAATTTAATGAAAATACAAAAGCCTTCTAATTTAGAAGGCTTTCTTTATTGCATTATTAATTCTTCAATGCTTCAAAAATTTTATCTGCTATTTTGGGGTAATTACTTTCGTTTGTTAAGATTTTTCGGTCATCGTCATTTGTCAAATAACCGATTTCAATCATAATAATTGGAACTTGTGAATCTCGTAATATTTTAGAATTTGTTTCAACAATTCCTAAGTTTTCAAAACCTAAAGAACTTATACTTTTTCCAATTTTTTCGCCAAGTATTTTACATTCTTCGAAAGTAGGATTCAATGGAGAAAGGTGAATTTCTGTTCCTTTTTTCGAATCTTTTACATTATAATTTGCGTGGATTGATAAAACCAAATCAGGTTTTATTTCATTAATCATTTTCGCACGACTTGTATTGATGATTTGTTCGTCACCTTTTCTCAATAATACAAAGTCAACATCTGTAAAAGGATTTTTTTGTTGAATAATTTCTGCAATTTTCAGCGCAATATCTTTTTCCTGAAATTCATCTTTTTTTACACCAGTATCTGTTCCTCCGTGTCCAGCGTCCAAAAGGATTACGCGCTTTGTAGAAGATGTTTTATTTTTGATAAAATTTGTTTGCGCAAAAAGACCTGTTGTTAATATTAAACAAAAGATCTGAAATAGTTTTTTCATGGGTTGTTCAGATTAAATTGACCAACTTTAAGCAATAATTGTGCTTTTTTTTCTAAATAATTGGTTAAATAAATCTTTTTTTAAAATAAACCTCGCGCTTTTATCTCTAAATATTTATTGATTAAGTTAATAGACAATTCTTGTGGTTCGCAATAAATGGTTAAAATCCCAAATTGATGCAAACGATTTATGATTAATTCTTTGTCGTAATTAAACTTTTCGGCAATTGTTTGATCATAAATGTCAGTTGTAGTCTTTGCTTTCTGATAATTTAATTTCTTCAATTCTGAATTTTTAAAAAGAATCAAAACGACAACATGCGATTTTTTAATCAATTTCAGATAAGGTAATTGACGTTCCAAACCATCAATCGTTTCAAAATTGGTATAAATAAATAAAAGCGATCGTTGCGTTAATTTTCGTTTGATATAGGCATACAATTGCCCAAAATCACTTTCCAAAAAATCAGTTTGTACATTGTATAATTTCTCCAAAATCAATTGCATTTGATGATTTTTTCTGTCAGCAACAACGTGATCTTGAATTCTTTTATTAAATGTAATTAAACCTGCTTTTTCATTTTTTTGAAGTGAAATATTTGCGACAACTAAACTCGAATTGATCGAGTAATCCAACAATTTTAAACCATCGAAAGGCATTCGCATCGTTCTTCCCAAATCAATTAACGAATAAACAGGCTGCGATTTTTCTTCCTGAAATTGATTGACCATCAATCGATTTGCTTTCGCTGTTGCTTTCCAATTGATTAAACGATATTCGTCACCAATCGTATAATTTTTTATATTTTCAAATTCTGTATTTGTTCCAATTTTTCGAATCCTTTTCATTCCAAATTGATTCTGTAACTGAGCGGTAGAATACAATTGAAATTGTTTTAATTGCAAATAAGAAGGATAGCACGCAATTGAAATAGGTTCGTTTATTTTGATTTTTTTCTCAATCAATCCAAAAACAGAAATAAATACATTTGTTAATCCAAATTTATACGAACCGCGCTCTGTTGGTCGAATTTTGAAATCAAATTTAGTATTTTGACCACTTTTAAATCGTTTTCTAAACTGAAAATCTCTTAATTGTAATTGAACAGGAAATTCTTCTATAATCCTTACATTCAGCGGAAATTGATAATGATTTGTTACGAAAAGTTCCAATTCATTTTCATCACCATTTGATAATCGTTCTGGATAATTTCGAATAACTTCAATGGAAGTTTTAGGAATATAAATCAAAAATATTTCGACAATAACACTAACGATAAATACAAGTGTCAAAATCTTTGCAATAATGTAAATAGAAGGTAGAAAAAATGCGATCACATAACAAAATGCAATCAATAATCCCGCATAAAAAAAGCGATTGGTAAGAAATAAGCTTCTGAAAAATTTCATTAACGAGGAATTTCTACGCGATCAATAATTTGCTGAATAATATGTTGTGTTGTAAAACCTTCCATCTCTTTTTCTGGAACCATCACAACGCGGTGTCCCAAAATTGTATGCGCAATTTGTTTGATATCTTCTGGAATCACAAAATCGCGTCTATTCACGGCTGCATTAGATTTTGCTGCATCTAAAATCGCGATAGAAGCACGTGGCGATGCGCCCATATATAAGGTTTGATCGATTCTGGTTTGATGAACAATTGTCGCAATATATGTAATTAGAGCTTCATGCACGAAAACCGATTTTATGCGATCTTGGAACTCAATAATTTCATTTCCTGAAATTACTTTTTCTACCAACGATTCTTTGTCGATATTTTTGCGTTCTTGTTGTTCTTTCAATAATTCAATTTCACTTTCTAACGAAGGATATTTAACATAAATCTTGAACATAAAACGATCTAATTGCGCTTCTGGTAAGCGATACGTACCTTCTTGCTCAATTGGATTTTGAGTTGCAAAAACCAAAAAAGGTGCTTGTAAAGGATAAGTTGTTCCATCAACTGTCACTTGTCTTTCTGACATCGATTCGAATAAAGCCGCTTGAGTTTTTGCAGGCGAACGGTTAATCTCATCAATCAAAATAATATTCGAAAAAATTGGTCCTTTTTTGAACTCAAATTCATTGATTTTAGAATTTAAAATAGACGTTCCAATCACGTCAGAAGGCATTAAATCTGGCGTAAACTGAATTCTACTAAAACCAGAATCTATCGTTTTTGCCAACAATTTTGCCATCATTGTTTTGGCAACTCCAGGTAAACCTTCAATTAGAGAATGACCGTTAGAAAGCAAAGCTAAAATCAATTGATCAATAATATCATCCTGTCCGACAATTACCTTTTTCAATTCATTTTTTACAGCTTGCATTTTATGTTGTACATCCGAAAAATCGACTCTATTTTCGAATGGTTGATATGTATTTTCGCTCATTAGATATTTGCTTTTTGTTTATAGTTTTCGATGATTTGATACACAATCTTTAGATCGTGTTCATTTGGTTGATTTTTTTGATAAATATTTTTAAGAATCGTGAATTTTTCAAGACATTCTTCTTGGCTCAAATTTGCTTTTTGTGCAACAATTTCAATGAATTGTTTATTCGTAATATCGTCTGTTTCGATTAAAAATGTTTTTCTCAATTTGTATAAAAAATAATCGATTTTCTTTGAAACAATGTCTTTTACTTCGCCATTTTCTTGGTATAAAGAAGAAATTGTTTTGGCAAATTCGACGGTATGATTTTCTTCTTTGGTATAAATTGGAATGATGCGTTGTTCGCGTTTACTTCTAAAAAGTAAAAAGAAGAAAAGTAAAACCAATAGTGTTATCCAAGCAGCTTTTAGAGCTGGTTCACCCATTATGAAACGCATCATTGACGAACTTCCTGCATAAGTTTTCGAGGTATTGTACCAAAAAATAGTTTTCCCTTTTAATGGTTCTAAAACTGATTTAGCATAGAAATAACTGTCTTCATTTAATAAATAATAATTCGTAAAATAAAGCGGTTCTGCATGATACAAATAATAACCTTTGTAATCTTTTGGTTTGATTTTTAAATAATTTGGATAAGCTTTATCTTTATAAGTAAGTGTTCCAAGAATTTCAGAATCACTTGTGATGTCGCTAAAATAATGATGTTCAACTTCTTTTTTCTTCTTTATTTTAAAAGATTTATTTGTTCGAAGTTCGAAATTATCATTAATATTTATTGTCTGATTATACAACATATTTTCCTCAACTACTGTAGAGTCAGCTGTTATTGTATCCGTAGAATACGTTTCTTCGTAAATATCTTCTTTTCCATTTGAATCATCACCAAAATTGTCATGATAATCTGCAACCATCACAACTCCACCGTTTTTGACAATTTTGCTTAATAGATTTTTAGAAACTGTATCAAAATAAATCTCAGAACCAAGCACAACAACTGCATAATCTTTTGCTTTTTTAGGATCAATTTTTAATTCAGAAAGTTTTTCCAAATCTTTCATTTTTCCATTGGACAAATTTCCAAGTTCTTCGTGCATAATAAATAATCCGTACGGATCTTTACTATTTTGATAAAGGCTTACATCCCATGATTTAGGAAGTTTATAACGAAGTTTTGAGAAAGAAAATACAAAAATTCCGACCAATAAAACCGCGCCTAATAGAATACCTAATTTCTTTTTCATGAGGCTAAATATTGATTAAAATGATTGAAATTTGTCTTGAATTCGTGGTATTTATTTGCATCAATTTTAAATTCTCCAAACCAAACTTGATTAAAAATTTTAGTATTTTGATTGAATAAAATTTTTGATTTTTCGTCTTTTATTTGATTGATAAATTGCTGATTTGTTTTCTTCGGATCCCATTCAATCCAACCTTTTTTATCTAAATTTTGTAGATTTTGATAATGCAAATAACGAATTGCTAAAGCAAAATTCTGTTCTGTTTCAGCTTTATTGATTAATGAATTCAAATTAACTTCAGCTAAATTTTCTTCGATAAAATCAAAATCAGATTCATCATATAATTTTTTCGAATTTCGTTTGAGAATTCCTCCATTTTTATAAATACGTGTGGCAAGAAAAATTAAGAATAATCCAATCACAAAATAGAAAATGATTTCCCAAGGTAAATAAGAAAGAAATCTAAAAATACCTTCGATTAATTTTGAGAAAAAGCCTGGTTCGAATTCTTTTTTAGGTTTTGGAACATCTTCGTAATTAAATTCTTTTCCAGCATATTTTTCTTTGAATGCTTTAAATTCTACTGTTTTTTCTTGCGCAAAAACAACGAATTGAATCAATAATAATGTAAATGTAAAAAATAGTCTAAATTGTTTCATTCGATTCTAAAGTTTGATTGAACGAAAAAGTTTTTTGTCTATTTTTTTGAATCGGATAAATGATATAATACCAAACAATTAAGATTAATGAAAGGATTATAACCGATAAACTCAATACAATATTTACATCATATAAACGCGTAATAAAACCTTCGATAAATCCAGCTATAATAAACATTGGAACAGTGCTTAATAAAATCATTACTGCTTCTTTTGCTTTGATTATGAGTGATTTTTTTCGCGATAAAGTTTTCGGGAACATAAAGCCATTTCCTAACATCAAACCGCAAGCTCCTGCAATAATAATCACCGAAATTTCGATTGTTCCATGCATCCAAATTGCTGACATCGCCTTTCCCAAAACACCTTCTTTGAAAAAAATATAATGAAATGCACCTAACATAATCCCGTTCGAAAATAAAATATATCCTGATCCAATACTGAAAAATAAGCCCAATGTAAAAGCCAAAAACGCAACTCGAATATTATTGATTGTAATCGCTAATGTACTTCCTGTCTGGCTTCCTGATTTGTAAATTGCCGCAGGATCACCTTTTTTGATATTCATTAACGTTTCGTCTACATATTGATTTCCTAAAATTAATCGTGTGAAATCTGGATCGAAATGCGATGATAAAACGCCAATTAAAACCGCTAAAGCAAAAATTAGGAATGAATACAACAACATTTTGTGATTTTTGTAGACTACATTTGGCACATCTTCTTTGAAAAACTGTACAAATTGATTTCCAGAAGTTCGTTGATCTTTGTAAATTGACTGATGCGCAAATAAAGCCAACTCGTTCAAATAATCTTTTGTCTTACTTTTTGGGTAATAAGTTTGAGCAAACGCCAAATCATTTGTAATTTCGATGTAGTTTTTTGCTAAAATATCTAGATGAACATCAATTTTATTTTTCAAATTATGTTCAATATCAGACCATTTCGCCTTATTTTTATCAATAAAATGCGCTTCTCTCATAGTAGAGTAGTTGTTAGTGAACCAAATATATGAATAAACTTTTAGTCAATACACCACAAAACGTGCAAATTGCTTATAATATTGCGCCACTCGGAAAACGTTTACTTGCTTATATTATTGATATGATTATCCGGATCGTATTAGTTTACGGCATGTCTTATTTTTCGGAGTTTATTCCGAATAGAGACGAATGGTTTCGAATGGGAATTTATAGTATAATAGGTTTTATATTTTTACTTTATCCATTGATTTTAGAGATTTTGATGAAAGGGCAAACTGTTGGAAAATGGATCATGAAGATTCGTGTAATAAGAATGGATGGAAACCGTGCCAATAATTTCGATTATTTCTTACGTTGGGTGATTGGAATTGTAGAATTATTTTTATTTACTGGACTTATCGCGTTGATTACAATGATTATTAATAAAAATGGTCAACGTTTAGGCGATATTGTGGCAAATACATGTTTGATTGATTTGAATCCGAAATTAGATTTATCACAAACCATTTTTGCTGAAGTTTCTGAAACTTATAAAATTCGTTTTCCTGAAGTTTATCGCTTGTCTGATCGTGATATTAATATTGTAAAAGAGAATTTTACGTCTGCATTGCACAATAATAATTATGATATTTTATTAAAATTAACGCGAAAACTAGAGGAAATAATGGAGGTGAAAAGTGATGGTTTAGGAAATATTGATTTTATTCAAGTGGTGATTCAAGATCATTATCATTACCACAAAGACAAGTAAATAGTATCTTTGCAAAAAATATGAATAAAATGAATTGTCCTTGTTGTTCTGGAAAAGAATATGAAAATTGTTGCGAACTTTTTCATTTGAATAAAGAATTGCCAAAAACTACCGAAGAGTTGATGCGTTCTCGTTATGCTGCTTTTGCAATGGTTTTGCCTGAATATTTAGTTGATACAACACATTCTTCTACACAAAAAGATAATGATTTTAGCGATATCGAAGATTGGGCAAAATCGAATAAATGGTTGAAGTTAGAAATTGTTTTTGCAAAAGCTAATAAAGTTCGATTTAGAGCTTATTACCAAGACAAACAAGGTGAGATCTACGAACATGACGAACTTTCTACATTTGTGCAAGAGAATGGCAAATGGTTTTATGTAGATGGAGAGTTTTATTGATTTTTTTTGAGTAATTACATTTACAATTCCTTCAATTTATCCTGAATTTCTGTATCATAAATTTCTAAAAATACTTCATCATAAGCATCTTGATTTTTATAATTATTTCTGATTAAATCTAAACTTTTATTATAATTTACTTTAGCTGAATCTTTTTGATTGATAAGTCTATATGTTTCGGCTTTATAATAATAGGCTTCCGCAATATTTTTATCCAAACCGATTGTTTTGTTGTAAAAATCTAAAGCTTTTGGATAATTTTTTCGATCCGCTTCAATTTTTCCACGATAAGTGTACATTCTTGGATAAATATTATCGGGATTTTTTTCGGACGCAATAAATTTATCATAATAAACAATCGCGGAATCATAATTTCCTAAACCTTGATAACAAATTCCCATTTGAAAATAAATATTCTCGCCCCAAGGATATTCCACAACGTTTGACAATTTATCTAATCGATGAAAATCTTTTAAGGCATTTTCGTAATCTTTTAGTTTTGTATATTTAATCCAACCTGTATAACCTAAATGATCTGTAGCGTTTAAAGAATTTGCCTTATTTAAGCGACGCATTCCTTCTTCAAAATCTCCTCTTTTATTGTATGCAACTGATGATTCCCACCAAAATTTAGAATTCTTAGGTTCTGATTTTAATAAACGATCAAACATAAATTCAGAATAAAAAGAGCCTTGTGTGTCACCAGCAAATACAAACAATTTATTGTTAGAAGAAAATAAGAATTTGTTAATGTAAAAAACACTTACACAAAAGATTGGAATAGAAATAAATAATTTCAATGTTCCCCAAATAATTCGCCACGTTTTTGACTTAAAAAATGTCTTCAACTTTTCCATTCTTTAACTTTATTTGTATTTGATAATATGAATCTTCATTTTTCCCGTTCCAATCATTTAATTGCTGAATAATCGCAACAATTTTCTTTTGCAAATCATCAGAAATTTCAACCTTTTTATAATTTTGGTCAACTGCTTTAATTCTGAAATAGCCAATTTCATTTTTACAATTAATCACAAAACGTACATTTATATTTCCAGAAAAATTAGGGAAGTTTAATTGATGAATTGGTTCAGAAATTACTTTACGAATTCCATAACGTTCAGTTTTATAGCCGAAACCATCATTATAATATTCATAAATAGTAGAAGAACAAGGCTCAAATGAAGTTCCTTGATCGATGATTTCTTTTTTATCAATTTTCCCAACTTTAGTTTTGAAAGAAAAGTAAATTATTGAAGTGAGAATTATCACTACAACAATAGTTAAATAGACAAAATAATTGATGTATTTCATTCGTTCTAAGATATATAAACTTTTTGCATAAAAAAACTCAATTCGATGAATTGAGTTTTTGATTTATTTAAAATAGTTTTCAGCTTCTAATACACTTTCTGGTCGACCAACATCTATTAAAATTCCGCCAGAATGGTCAAAACCAATGATAGATTCAGTTTGCATTAAATCCATATAGACTTTCATGATCGAAAATTTACCTTTCTCCGTAATTTTATCAAAAAGAGAAGGAGAAATAACATGAATTCCGCTAAAAGCCAAATCTTTGCAATTGTCTAAAGAATCTATAGCTTTTATTTCTTCTTCGGTTTTCAGATTTCGCCAACCTTTCAATTCATTTTGCTTATTAAAAAATAGTTTGCGAGACGAATTTCTATCCGAAACTGCCAACGTTACCAATGCTTTATTTTCTTGATGTGCTTTGATAAAATCAGCAAGGTTTAGATCTGTTAAAATGTCTACATTCATCACCAAAAAATCTTCCTCAAAATTAGCTTTTGCTTTCACTAAACCACCACCAGTTTCAAGAACCTGATCCGTTTCATCTGAAATAGTAATCTCAATTCCGAAATAATTATTTTCTTCTAAAAATTCAATGATTTGATCTGCAAAATGATGCACATTAATCACGATTTCTTCAATTCCAAAAGATTTCAAATATTCGATATTTCGCTGCAAAAGAGGTTTTTCATTTACAACGGCTAAAGCTTTGGGATGGTTATCAGTAAATGGTTTTAAACGAGTCCCAAGACCCGCTGCAAAAATCATTGCTTTCATATTAATACGCCTCGTTTATCCAATTTTTTTCTTCTTGCACAACATGATGTAATGTAACTTGCGCTTCTGGAAATTTCTCTTGAATATGTTTTGCAGTCGCATCAGCAGAATAAACCGAACGATGTTGCCCGCCTGTACAACCAAAATTAATCTCTAAATTTTCAAAATCGCGTTGCAAATAATCTTCGATTGTGATGTCGATTACTTGAAAAACACCTTCTAAGAAAACTGCAATTTTAGTTTCTGTTTCCAAGTATTTTTTCACGTCTTCGTCGCGCCCTGTTTGCGTTTTATATTCCTTGATACGCCCTGGATTTAAGATTCCGCGACAATCAAAAACAAAACCTCCACCATTTCCAGTAGGATCGGTTGGAATTCCTTTTTTGTATGAAAAACTACGAACGTTGATATTTAATTTAGCCATTTATTTTATGATTTATGCGTTCTAACGTTTCTGGTAGAACAAGGATTTTTATAATATGTTTTAATTCTGGATAATTTTGTAATATAGGATAATCGATTATAGATTCTAAGTTTTTAAGCCCAAACGAAATACTTTCTAAAAAGTGTTTTTTTCGTTCAATAATTCCTCTCAACCCATAGGTTCCTAAAACTTGTAAAAGTCGAGCAACTACACAATATTCGTACGATTGTCGAAAATCTATCGGAACTAAAGTCGGAATTTGTTTGGTTAATTCTTGGTAATAAAATTCATACAATTCTTTCTTAAATTCAAACGGTAAATTGGCTTTTGCTTGCCAAATTAACGAAACCAAATCATAGACAACAGGTCCATACAAACCGCCTTGATAATCGATAAAATAAGGTTCGTTTTGATGAATCATGATGTTGCGCGTTTGGAAATCTCTGAACACAAAACCTTGTGGCGAAAGTTTATCAAATTGAGACGCAAAACGATCAAAATCTTTGATTAATTTTCCTGCATTGTAATCAATTCCTAAGACATCTAAAAAATAAAAGTTAAACTGAAATAAATCTCTTAAAATTAATGTTTTATCTAATTTAGGATATGAAAAAGTATGATTAAAATCGATTTTAGTTGCACCTTGAATTTGAGCAATTGCTAATTTTTCTAAAGTCTTAAAATAATAAGGTTTTGCTTTTTCGAAATCATTCAAGACAATATTCATCAAAGTTTCGTCGCCTAAATCTGTTTGAACATAGGTTATGAAATCTTCTGAAACTGAAACAATTTCTGGAATATTATTGATGACTTTTTTTAAATCTAATGAAAACTGAATAAACACTTTATTTTCTTCAATATTAGAGCTTTCAGCCAAAATATACGATTGATTTTGATCAAAAAATCTCGAATAAACTCGAGCCGAACCTCCTCCTGAAAGTTGAGTTAAACTTTCAATTGCTTTTTGAGTAAAGTTTTCTTGCAGAAATTGAGCTGTAGTATCGTTCATCAGAATATTAATTATATCCATATTTAAAAGACATTAAATAAGATCTTTCAACAGCTGTATTATCAATTAATTTAGCAGGAACACTATTACTTTCAATATCTTTTCGAATTTTATTGAATTGTTCAATTAAATATTTTTCAAAAACCTTATTTCCTTCTTGAACATTTTCGATTTTAATTACTTTACCTTTTTCATCCAATGTAAAATAAACATGGGCATAAGCTTTATCTATATTATTTTTTTTAGCTAAAGGAGCAAAATCAGCATTAAAAGTATTTTCTATTTTTTTATAGACATATGAATAAAACTTCTTTGTTTCATCCTCATTCTTATAATTGTTAAGATCTAAATATTTATAATGTATATTTTTATATCCAAAATAAACATCATTATTTAGAGTTTTTATTCCAATTGTTAGAGGTATTTTGCTTTGAATATCTTTATTATCAAAATCTATTGCAGGAATAACATTTTCATAATTTTTTAAAACATGATTTTTGAAACCTACCAAATAAACATCTGTTTTACTTTTAAATGAATTAATTAAATTTTGATTAAAGCCACTATATTCTTTAAATTGTAAATCCAGATTTCCATTTTCATTATAAATCATTTCAAATCTAGCTTCAAAATATGTATTTCTATTAGATTTTATTGAGTCATAATTTATTGAATTTTTATTACTAAAATAAGCGTCAAAATCATTAGTAAAAACTGTATCTAAACATTTAATATTTTCATTTTTATTTGAAATATTTTTACAAGATTCTACTTTTATAATATTCTTAGGTGATTTAAAATATTTGTATAAATCTTGAGCATTTGATATTTGGCTTATAATGAGAAAAATAAAAAAGAAGTGTTTCATTATATAGTATATAAAAAATTAATTTTTGCGAAAGTTACGCATATCAAAAATGATTTAAAAATATTTGTTTGCTGTAACTTTTTTCAAAATGCTGCATCTATTTAGTAAAACAGAAACTAATATGAAAAAAATAGCACTTATTATCGCAATGATTTCGTTACAATCATGTATTACAGTAAAAGTTAATGCAGATGTTGACTCGAATAATTTTTATAGAAAAGTGGATAATCCAAATATCAAATCGCAAGGAACTTTTTTTGACAAAGGAGTTGGAGATTCGAAATGGTCGAATTCGAATGGTGATAATTGGACAAAAGCGAAATTTGAAGATGCTTCTGGAACGAGTTATATTAAGTTAAATATATCGAAAAGCTTAACTGCTAATTTTCATTCGAATATCAAATTAGAAGGCGAAATGATGTTTGAAATTGTCGATCAAAATAATGAAGTTGTGTTTAATCGTCAACTTACAAATTCGAAAGAAGAAAATTTTACAGTTGATTTAGCAAAAGGTGATTATCAAGTTCGTTGGAATTCTACGAATGCAACTGGAAGTTATTTTTTGGAATGGAAACAAGATAAATAACATAAATTTTAGCATATTTTTTGGTCGGTCGATTACTTTTTTGATGTATTTTTAGAAAGATTTTAAATAAGTAATTATGTCTTTAATAGATGATTTGAAATGGCGTTACGCCACAAAAAAATATGATCCGTCTTTGATTGTTGAAGAAGAAGACGTTAAAAAAATTGTTGAAGCCGCTCGTTTAGCGCCAACTTCATCAGGTTTGCAACAGTTCAGAATTTTGGTTATTAAAAACAAAGAATTGCAACAAAAAATTGTTCCAATTGCCTATGATCAGCAAGCGATTGTAGATTGTTCGCATTTATTGGTTTTTGTAGCTTGGGATCGTTACACAGAAGATCGTATTGATGCAATTTACGATTATACAACGGATGAGAGAGATTTGCCAAGAGGTCGTTTTGGTTCATATACAGATAAATTGAAAGGAATTTATTTGCCTCAAACTTCTGAAGAAAATTTTGCACATACTGCTCGTCAAGCCTACATTGGATTAGGTTTTGCGCTTGCTCAAGCTGCAGAATTGAAAATTTATAGTACGCCAATGGAAGGTTTTGATAATGCTGAATTAGATGATTTGCTTGATTTGAAAGAAAAAGGAATGCGAAGTGTTTTGATGCTTCCTTTGGGATACCGAGATAGTGAAGATTGGTTAGCGCCAATGAAAAAAGTTAGAAATCCGATGAAGGATTTTGCAACGAAATTATATGAATAACAAAAAAGCTTTCTCAGATCTGAGAAAGCTTTTTTGTTCAACAATATTTTGAGCTTTTTTATTTTAACCTACTTTAACTTACAAATCGTAACATTTTTTTTTAAATTTGTTTAAAATAGTACGCAATGAAATATTTATTCATCGGATTTTTAGGGCTATTTATAGCTTGTAATGCGCAAGAAACTAAGAAAGTTTCTAAAAAGCAAACCATTCATCAAACAACAAAAACACCTCAAAAAGTGAACAAAATTTACGATTATACATTCAAGGATATCAATGATGACGATTTTAATTTCGCTGATTTGAAAGGAAAGAAAATCTTAATCCTTAACACAGCTTCAAAATGTGGTTACACACCTCAATATGATGCTTTAGAAAAATTGTATCAAGAATATAAAGATCAAGGATTAGTAATTGTTGGATTTCCTTCAGACAATTTTGGAGGTCAAGAATTTGACAACAACGAAGAAATTGCAAGTTTTTGTAAATTAAATTATGGCGTAACTTTTCCTTTGATGTCAAAAAGTGATGTAATCGGAAAAAATCAAAATGAAATTTTCAAATTCTTAACAAAAAAATCATTGAACGGAAAATCTGACAATGATGTAAAATGGAATTTTACAAAATTTTTGATTAACGAAGACGGAACTTTAGAGGCTTCATATCCATCAAAAGTAACTCCAGATTCAAAAGAAATAATAGATTGGTTAAATAAATAGTAAATGAAGTTAGATATTCTTGCAATTGGAGCGCATCCTGATGACGTAGAATTGGGATGTGGAGGAACACTTGCAAAAGAAATTAAAAACGGTAAAACGGTTGGTATTCTCGATTTAACAAAGGGAGAATTGGGAACTCGTGGTACCGATGAAACGCGCCGTGTAGAAGCAAATGATGCCAAAAATATTTTGGGCGTTGCTGTAAGAGAAAATCTTGGAATTCCTGATGGTTTTTTCTTGAATGATAAAGAAAATCAATTGAAAATTGTCGAAATTATTCGCAAATATCAACCTGATATTATTTTGAGTAATGCACCTCACGATCGCCATCCAGATCATGGAAAAGGTTCGGATTTAGTGAATACTGCTATTTTCTTATCAGGTTTACCAAAAATTGAAAATGGATTACCAGCTTGGCGTCCCAAAAAACACTTCCACTACATTCAATGGTTACCTTTAGAACCTCATTTTGTGGTTGATATTTCTGGTTTTGTTGATACAAAAGTAGAAGCTTGCATGGCTTATAAAACGCAATTTTTTGATCCAAATTCGAGCGAACCTCAAACGCCAATTTCATCGAAAAACTTTACTGATTCTATCCGATATCGTGCGTATGATTTAGGAAGATTAATCGGAACTGAAGGTGGAGAAGGATTTATTTCGCGAAGTTACATTGGCGTAAATAATTTAGATTCTTTAATTTAGAAATAAAGGTGTAAAAAACCTTTATTTTTTTGTCAAAATTATTTGCAAGTACCGATTAATAGGCTATATTTGCAGTCCAATTGAGAGATTAAATAAAAGTTAATTTCGCAATAAAAA
>NZ_JACAGF010000004.1:52013-262170 GCF_030324345.1 Empedobacter sp. R750
TGGTGATTGTAGCTCAGTTGGTTAGAGCGCCGGATTGTGGTTCCGGAGGTCGTGGGTTCGAGACCCATCATTCACCCTAGAACTTTAGAATTAGTTTTAAAAGAAATTCAAACCAAATGGTGATTGTAGCTCAGTTGGTTAGAGCGCCGGATTGTGGTTCCGGAGGTCGTGGGTTCGAGACCCATCATTCACCCAGATTAAATCTCAATTTCAGTAGAAATTGAGATTTTTTTTATTTAATAATTTAATGTTATTTTTATTAAAATCTTAATAATTTACATGATATTATTCTCTATTTTATTATTAATAGTAGTTCCTGTACTCTTTTTTATCTATTATGCAATTGAAGATTATAGAGATGGAAATAAAGAGAAACTATACATTTTTCTAATTCTTTCTTCTCTATTATTAATATTTATATTATTCTTATATAATGTAGATGATAGTCCTAAAGACGGAGATAACACTGAACTTACAACATCATTTTCTCCAACCAAAGAAGAAATCTACAAAATACAATTTGGTAATTTTCCAGACTCTACAAATATAAAAGTATTAGAAGCTCATTATTGGGAGTCTGCACATTGGTCTTATGAATACAAAACATTTTTAAAATTAAACGTAAAAAAAGAATGGATAGATAAACAAATTGTAAAAAAACAATTAAAAATCTATTCCAAAAAAAGACCCATTACCAGAACTAAACAATCCACCAAATTGGTTCACCCCTTCTAAAAATCATATAATATATTTATCAGCTCAAAGAGGTCAATCAAATTATAGAATTTATTATGACTCAATTTCAAAAGAAGTTTTATATTTTGATATGCAACTATAAATAAATGCTTATTCAAAATGAAAAAAATATAAATTTTATTATGAATATTTTTATATCAACAATTTATATTCACTAAAAATCAATTTAAAGCACTTCATAACATTCAAAATCAAATAAAAATAATAAAAATTCATATTTGGTATATTTTTTTCTATAAATAGCATTATAATTTACTAACTATGGATTTGCATTCAGGCTTACCTTTTTGGATTGTTAAAAATGAATTTTTTGATCTTTACAATCCGCTAAGAGAAAATTATAAAATAGATGTTGCTATTATAGGATCTGGAATTACAGGATCGTTGGTGGCACATGAATTATGTGAGGCAGGAATTTCTTGCGCTATTTTTGATAAACGTACTATTGGAACGGGGAGCTCGAGTGCTTCTACTGCTCAATTGCAGTATGAGATTGATACTCCTCTTTGCGATCTTGTAAAAAAAGTTCCCGAAAAAATTGCTGTAGATGCCTATTTCAATTGCTTACAATCTATAACTGATATCGAAAATATTTTAAAGAAAACAAAAGTTGACGCTGATTTTGTTCGCGTTCCAACCGTTTTTTTGGCTAGTAACAAACAAGGCGTTGAACTATTAGATCGTGAATATGAAATCAGAACCGAAGTTGGTTTACCTGTAAATTATTTAGATGCAAAACAACTAAAAGAGTATCAAAATATTGACGGGATTGCAGCTCTACAAAACGATACTTCTGCAATGATGGATGCCTACAAAGGAGCAATAAATTTATTAAAATATCATCAGAAAAAAAATGATCTCAAATTATTTACGCATACCAAAATTGAGCAAATTCAAGAAGTGAAAGACGGCTGCGAATTAATATCTGAACACAATCATCTTATAAAATGTAAATACGTTATCATAGCTACAGGTTTTGAAGCTGGACAATTCTTACCGAAAAAAGTAATGTCTCTACTTTCTACTTACGCAATTATTTCTCAACCTATTGATAAAAAAATGATTTGGCCGCATCGCAGTTTAATTTGGGAAACTGCCGAACCATATCTTTATATGCGAACAACTTTGGATAATCGTTTGATTGTTGGAGGTGAAGATGAAGAGTTTTATGATCCGATAAAAAGAGATGATTTACTTCGGAATAAAATCAAAAATTTAGAAAGAAAGTTCAAAAATTTATATCCGGATATTGAATTTATTACAGAAATGGCATGGTGCGGAACGTTTAGCTCAACTGAAGACGGATTACCATATATGGGACCGTGGAAAAAAGGAGAAAAAAAATTATTTGCACTTGGCTATGGTGGAAATGGAATTACATTCTCTATGGTTGCGGCTCAAGTTTTGCGTAACATTATTTTAGGAAAAAATGAACCTCGATTGGAAACTTTTGGCTTTGATCGTCCTCAAAAATAAACTGTAATGAAATTGCTTTCTACCAACGAAAATGGAATTTATTGTGCACAAGGCAATTTTTATATCGATCCTTGGAAGCCAGTAAAACACGCTTTGATTACGCACGCACATGCTGATCATGCACGTTGGGGAAATCAAAAATATTTATGTCACACCTATACAGAACCTATTTTACGATTACTATTGGGAGAAAATTTGAATATTCAAACCATTGATTATTATAAAGAAATAAATATTAATGGTGTGAAAGTTTCATTTCATCCAGCTGGTCATGTGATTGGATCAGCTCAAATTCGATTAGAATACAAAGGTGAAATTTGGGTGGTCACAGGTGATTATAAATTATATGATGATGGAATATCTACTCCTTACGAGCCAGTGAAATGTCATCATTTTATAACTGAATCAACATTTGGGTTGCCTATTTATCAATTCGACTCGCCTTTAAAAGTTTTTAAAGAAATCGAAGATTGGTGGAAAGAAAATCAAGCACAAGATTTAAATACAATTGTGATGTGTTATTCATTGGGTAAAGCACAATCTATTTTAAATTCTATCGATCAATCCATTGGCGATATTTATGTGCATCCAGCTGTTTATAATATTAATCTAGCTTTTGAAAAAGTTGGATTCTATTTTAATGCACAACCAATTTTTCAAGAAACTGATAAATCTTTGATTAAAAATAGTTTAATTATTTGTCCTCCTGCAACGGATGGTTCTGCTTGGCAAAAAAAATTAGGGCCTTCAAAAAAATCGTTTTGTAGTGGTTGGATGCAAGTGCGTGGCGCTCGTCGAAGACGTGGTGTTGATAAAGGTTTTGTTTTTTCGGATCATTGTGATTTTCAAAGTTTAAATCAAGCCATTAAAAATTCAGAAGCAGAAAATATTTATGTTACGCATGGTTATGAAATTCAGTTTACCAAATGGATTAATGAAGGATTAGGTTTGAATGGTCAAGTTTTACATACATTGTTTAATGATAATGATGAGGAAGAATGAGAAAATTTGCCGAATTATTTGATGCCTTAGATAGCACAACCAAAACAAATGCTAAAGTAGAAGCTTTAACAACTTACTTTCAAGAAACTAATCAAGAAGATTTGCTATTTTCTATTGCTTTATTAATAGGATTAAAGCCTAAAAGAGCTTTTAAAACGACACACTTGCGCGAATGGTGTTCCGAACTTTCAGGAATTCCATTGTGGTTGGTAGAAGATTCTTATTACGTCGTTGGAGATCTAGCTGAAACATTAGCATTATTAATTCCTACACAACATAATCAATCTGAAAACAAATCTTTAAAAGAATATTTTCAAGAATTAACTGAGGCTAAAAATTGGGAAATTGAAGAACAAAAGAGTTATGTGTTACATCATTGGAATAATTTAAGCGGTACTGATTTATTTATCTTCAATAAATTAATTACAGGAAATCTGCGTGTTGGCGTATCAAAAACTCTAGTCGTTCGTGCTTTAGCAAAAGTGCTTAATGAAGAAACATCAACTATTTCACATTTAATCATTGGTAAATGGAATCCATTGGAAATTACATTTGATTCTTTATTTAATCAAAATGCGATTGAATCTAAAACACACCTTCCCTACCCTTTTTATTTGGCTTATCCTGTAGAAGATTCTTTTTTCGAAACAGAAAATATTAAAGATTTTATTTTAGAGAAAAAACTAGATGGAATTCGAGGTCAAATAATCGTTCGAGATGAGCAAATTTACATTTGGTCACGTGGTGAAGATGTTTTAACGGACAAGTTTCCTGAATTTGATTTACTAAAAAATCAATTGTCAAATGGAACTGTTATCGATGGAGAGATTATTCCTTGGAAAAATGATAAGCCTTTACCTTTTAGTGTAATGCAAACCAGAATCGGTCGTAAAAATGTAACGAAGAAATATTTAGAAGAAGCGCCATTGATTATGGTGTGTTATGATTTATTAGAAGATAAAGAAATTGATATTCGACAACAACCTTTACAAGAAAGAAAAAATCGTTTAATCGAAATTTTATCCGAAATCAATTCACCACTCTTATTACTTTCTGAAGAAATGCATTTTTCTGATTGGCAAGAAGCCTTGAAATTCCGAAATGAAGCAAGAAATTATCATGCTGAAGGCTTAATGATTAAACGATCAAATTCTCCCTATGAAGTTGGACGAAAAAAAGGAAATTGGTACAAATGGAAATCGGATCCTTTGAGTATTGATGCCGTATTATTATATGCACAAAGTGGTTCAGGACGACGATCTAATTTATTTACGGATTATACGTTTGCCGTTTGGGATGGTGATCAATTGGTCCCTTTTGCAAAAGCATATTCTGGATTAACAGATTTAGAAATCAATAAAGTCGATCGTTGGGTGAAACGTAATACTCTAGAGAAATTTGGTCCTGTTCGAAGTGTAAAACCTGAATTAGTTTTTGAAATTGCTTTTGAAGGTATTGCACAAAGTACACGACATAAATCTGGCGTAGCGGTTCGTTTTCCACGAATTGCTCGTTGGCGCGAAGATAAAAGTGTAAACGAAGCCAATACATTAGATGATTTGAATGACATTTTAAATAAATACGGAAATTAATGAACAGTTTTGCCGATGTTTTTTACCATAATCAGAATTGGAAACCTCATCCATTTCAGAAACAAACTTGGAAAGCCATCAAGAATGGAGAATCAGGTTTATTAAACGCACCTACGGGTTACGGTAAAACATTTGCGATTTGGTTCGGAATTTTAGATTATTATTATAACAAAAGTGTAAAAAAGAAATCTAATCGGAAAGGTTTACACACCCTTTGGATTACACCTTTGCGTGCCTTATCAAAAGAAATTTATTTGGCAACAAATCGTGTTTCAGATGAATTAGAGTTAGATTATCGAATCGAATTACGAACTGGAGATACAACGACTTCTGCTCGTCAAAAACAAATTAAAAATTCGCCCGAAGCTTTAATTACAACACCAGAAAGTGTTCATTTGTTATTAGCGACAAAGAATTGGAGAAAATTTTTCGAAAATTTAGAATTTATTGTTGTTGATGAATGGCACGACTTATTAGGTTCTAAACGTGGTGTAATGATGGAATTAGCCATTCAAACACTTCGCGAATTAAATCCAAATCTTAAAATTTGGGGAATTTCTGCAACGATTGGAAATTTAGAACAAGCCAAAGAAATTTTAATTCCACACCAAGAATCAACTTTAATTAAATCAAACATCAAAAAGAAAATAGAAGTCAAAACTATTTTTCCAGATAATGTTGAAAAATACCCATCTGCAGGTCATTTAGGAATTAGATTAATCAATAAAGTTATTCCGATTATTTTAGAACATCAATCCACATTATTGTTTACTAATACACGTTCTCAAGCAGAAATTTGGTATCAAAAATTAATTGAACATCATCCTGATTTTGCAGGACAAATTGCTTTGCATCATGGTTCTTTAAGTGATGAACTTCGATTTTGGGTAGAAGATGCTCTACACAAAGGAATTTTGAAAGCTGTAGTTTGTACTTCTAGTTTAGATTTGGGAGTAGATTTTCGTGCTGTTGATTGTGTCATTCAAATTGGTTCTGCAAAAGGAATTGCTCGATTTCTCCAACGCGCGGGACGATCAGGTCATCGACCTGGTGAAACTTCAAAAATCTATTTTCTTCCTACGCATTCTTTGGAAATTATGGAAGGATCATCCATCAAATATGCCATTCAAAATCAATTTATAGAAGAACGTATTCCCTACATAAGAAGTTTTGATTTATTGATACAATACATGATGACTTTGGCTGTTGGTGAAGGTTTGAATGTCAAATTATTGTACAATCAAATCTTACAAACACATGCTTATCAAAGTGTTTCTTATGAAGAATATATGCAATGTTTGGCTTTATTAACCCATGGAGGAAAGTCTTTAACTGCCTATGATGAGTTTCATAAATTAATTAAAGATGAAGAAGATGGATTATACAAACCGGCTTCACGAAAAATAGCAATGCAACATCGTTTATCGATCGGAGCAATTGTATCTAATCTAATGATGAAAGTTAAATTATTTAGCGGAAAATATTTAGGATCAGTAGAAGAAAGCTTCATAAGTAGATTAAAGGAAGGCGAAGCATTTTGGTTTTCTGGCAGACCTTTAGAAGTTCAACAAATAAAATACAACGAAGTTATTGTCAAACCTTCAAAAAAGAAAAAAGGAACTATTCCGTCTTGGATGGGTGGACGATTCGGAATATCGCAAAACTATGGAGAAGCAATTCGTCATATGTTTGATGAAGTGGATAAGGGAATTTCAAGAAAATATGAAGAATTACGATTTTTACATCCATTGTTTGTAGAACAAAAAAATAAATCTTATTTACCTAAAGAGAATGAATTATTGGTAGAATATATTCATACAAAACATGGCTATCATTTATTGGTTTATCCTTACGAAGGAAAATTGGTTCACGAAGGAATGGCAGCAATTATTGCATATCGAATCAGTCAAATACAACCTATGACATTTAGTATTTCGTCCAATGATTATGGATTTGAATTGTTAAGTGATCAAGAATTTCCAATCGAAGATTATTTATTTGAATTGTTTGAAGTAAAAAATCTGAGTGAAGATATTGCGCAAGGCGTTAATTTGGAAGAAATGGCAAGAAGAAAATTTAGAGATATTGCAAGTATTTCTGGCTTGATATTTAATGGTTATCCTGGTAAATCGATGAAAACAAAACATCTTCAAGCAAATGCATCTTTATTTTTTAGTGTTTTTCAGGATTATGAACCCGAGAATTTATTGTACCGACAAGCTTATGATGAAGTCTACGATTTTCAACTAGAAAGAGGTAGAATGCAACAAGCTTTTGAACGAATTGAAAGTCATGAAATAATTTTAAGAAAACCTTCAAAATTAACTCCGTTTGCATTTCCTATCTTTGCAGAATCATTCCGAGAACGTTACTCGAATGAAGATTGGGAAACAAGATTAAAAAGATTAAAAGACGATTTGACTAATGTATAATCCGTTTGAATGGAGTTATCATTCGACTAAAATTCATTTTTTACCACAAAAGTTAATGCTTTTACCAGAACACAAAACCTTGGTTATTGCAGATTGGCATTTGGGAAAAATAGAGCATTTCAGAAAAAATGGAGCATTTTTACCACAGGTTACAAGTCAAAAAGAGTATAGGTTAATTCAAGAATTAATTAATCAATTCAACTTAAAACGTATCATACTTTTAGGCGATTTATTCCATAGTGAACTAAATAACGATTGGTTTGATTTTGTCGAATTTCTTCAAATAAATTATCAAATTGAATTTATTTTAACCAAAGGCAATCATGATATTTTACCTAAAGCTTTTTACCATTTAGAAAATCTATTTGTTGTAAAATTCTATCAGATTGAAGATTTAATTTTTACACATGAAAAGTCAAAAATTGAACCTCATCAATTAAATATCATTGGTCATCATCACCCTGGAATTGCTATAAAAGGAAGAGCTAGACAATCTTATCGTTTGCCTTGTTTTTATTTAGAAAATAATATTCTAATTATGCCTGCATTTGGTGAAATGACTGGTTTGTACATTTATGAAAAAACAAATCAAAACCATATTTTTCCAATTTTAGGTCAAGAAATCATCGAATATAATCCTTAAATTTACATTACGTAAAAATTCATTTAATGAAAAAATCAATAATATTGGGATCTATTGCTTTAACATCAATATTGATGTCTTGTTCTACGCAAAAAACAGCAGCAGAAACAGCTCAAACCTCAACAGAAGTGACAAAAGAATATGCATATCAATCATACGCAAAGGTTCCGTTAACAACAGATATTTCGCATTTGACACAAAACGAAAAAGAAATTTTACGTTTAATGTTCAAGACAGCTGATATTATGGATGATTTATTTTGGCAACAAGCTTATGGAGCTAAAATAGATTTGATGGACGAAACGAAAGGTGAAGCCAAAGAATATGCAAAAATAAACTATGGTCCTTGGGATAGATTGAATAACGAAGCGCCTTTTATAAACGGTATTGGAGCAAAACCTGCTGGTGCAACTTTCTATCCTATTGATATGACGAAAGAGGAATTTGAACAAGCAAATATTAAAGATGGTAAATCGCCCTACTCTATTATTCGTCGTAATCGCGAAGGAAAATTATATTCGATTCCATACAACGAAAACTTTAAAAATCAATTATCAAAAGCCGCTGAATATTTGACAAAAGCTTCTGAATTAGCAGAAGATGCTGGACTTAAAAAATATTTAAAATTACGCGCTGCAGCTTTGATGAGCGATGATTTCTATGCAAGTGATTTAGCTTGGATGGACATGAAAAATGCAAACATTGATATGGTTGTTGGTCCGATCGAAAATTATGAAGATCAATTATTTGGATACAAAACTTCATATTCTGCATATATTTTAGTAAAAGATATTGAATGGTCGAAGAAATTGGCAAAATTTGTTCAATATTTACCAGAATTACAGAAGAATTTACCTGTTTCTGCAAACTACAAAAAAGAAGTTCCTGGAACTGATTCTGATCTTAATGCCTATGATGTTGTGTATTATGCGGGAGATTGTAACGCTGCCGGAAAAACAATTGCGATTAATTTGCCAAATGATGAAAAAGTTCAACTGGAAAAAGGAACGCGTCGTTTGCAATTAAAAAATGCTATGAAAGCAAAATTTGATAAAATTCTAGCGCCTATTGCAACTGCTTTGATTGATGAAAGCCAACGGAAAAACATCAAATTTGATGCATTCTTTTCTAATGTTATGTTTCACGAAGTGGCGCATGGTTTAGGAATCAAAAATACGGTGAATGGAAAAGGTTCTGTTCGTGATGCTTTGAAAGAAGCTAATTCTGCTTTAGAAGAAGGAAAAGCTGATATTCTTGGTTTGTATATGGTCAATCAATTATTAAAAAAAGGTGAATTGACAGGAACACAAGAAGATTATTTTGTTACTTTCTTGGCTGGAATTTTACGTTCAGTTCGTTTTGGGGCGAGTTCTGCTCATGGGCAAGCGAATATGATTGCGTTCAACTATTTTGCTGAAAATGGTGCTTTCGAAAAAACTCCAAATGGTCGTTACAAAGTAAATGTTGCTAAAATGGAAAAAGCAATGAATGGTTTATCAGAATTAATTTTGACACTTCAAGGAAATGGAGATTATGATGGTGTAAAAAAATTATATGCTGATAAAGGAATTATTCACGACGATTTACAAAAAGATTTAGATGTCTTGAAAACTAAAAATATTCCAGTTGATGTTGTTTTCGAACAAGGTCCTAAAATGTTGGGATTGTAAAAAAAATGATATTAAACAAAAAAGCGAACCAATTGGTTCGCTTTTTTGTTTATCATCTATTTTATTTTTCTATTTTTATAAAAAACTAAATTAACATTATGAAAAAATTAATAGCTATTTTGGGTTTATTTGCAATTATTTCGTGCAACGAAGACGAAATTATCATTCCCGTAGAAGATTCACCTACTGTTAATGGAATATATACATATACTAATACTAGTCCTTTTACAGATTACAAGTATTATAAAGGGCCAGACGGAGAAAATCATCCCTCAGAAGCCTTAAATTTTCTAAAAACACATTGGCCTACATATAATGAAAGTCCATACAAAAGTATTGAATTGAAAAAAGATTCTGTAATTATTACAAGTATTGATGATGAAGTTGAACGACTAAAAAGTGCATATAAAAACGACTTATTAATTGTAAATTATGATACATTAGAATTTGTTTTCGGTAAAGTTGATAAAAAAACTAACACATTCCATGTCTACAGAAATTACTTTGCTTTTAATATCATTTCTAAAACGAATGGATCTTCAGCTAATGTAGAAGGTGATTTTTTTGGATTGTGGTCTGATGCAGATTTTTTTCCAAGTCTTGTTAATTCTCCAAAAGATTTTACTCATAAAGATGAATTTTTATTTTGGGGAAATATATCTCATAATTTTAAGAAAAAATAAAGAATTTAATATATTAAAAAAGGTGAACATCATTTAATTAAAATGATATTCACCTTTTTATATTATCACTTCTCTAAAAAAGTTTCAAACGCTTTTTCGAATTCTTCTAATGTGATTAAATGTGTCATTTCAGCATCGAAAATTTGTTCGATATTCCCGTTTTGTTTTTGAAGATTTTCTACAAATTCAATCTGAAATTTTGGTTCGATCACATCATCTTTTAAACCTGTAAAAATTAAATTAGATTTTGTTGGAACTCCTCTTAATAATTGTTCTGGCAAAAATGGTTTTAAACGTTCTACCGCAATTACAGCAGGATTAAACATCAAAACTGGAACATTTAATAATAATCCCAAATAATAACTTATCATTCCGCCTAAACTTGTTCCTGCAATAAATTCGATTGGTTCTTTTGTAAAATGTTCTACCAAATCTTGAATCAAAGTTGGTGCATTATCGTAATCAATTGATGGTGCGTAACATTCTCCCAAAGAGTCTAAATATTCTCTCTTTTCATCTGTTACAAAACCTTGGTAGCCGTGTAAGTATGCAAATTTCATTTGTTTAAAATTTTATTTTTTTATTAATTTTTGTTGAATCAAAGGAAATTCATCTTCAATTCTTTTGTTGTCTTGGATATTATCATAATCATTATCACCGTATTCAAGTCCAACATTAATAAAACTAATTAGTATTGCTTTTTCATCATTTGTTAAATTATTTATAGTTTTTAAAAACTCATCTTCTCCAATCATATAAATAATTTGCGTTAATACATAACCTAAATCATAAGCACTTTCTCCTTCGACAGTATTAGATAACACTATAAAATCTCTAAAAGCATCTGATTCCATTCTAAAAGCTGAGTCAATAATTCCTTTTAACTTCCAAGACATTAAATCAGATCTATTGTTAATTGAATACGGAATTACTACTTTTCTATATTCTTTAACAGTACAACTTATTGTAAAAATAAGAATGCTTATAAATGTTATAGCTATATTCTTAATCATAAATTACAATTAAAAAGTAAAAGTACTAAAAAACCCTTTCCGAAAATTTCAGAAAGGGTTAAAAGTTATATAAAAAAATCTTTTTAGTTTACTGATTCAGTTTCCTCTACAGATTCTTCTTTTTGCGTATTTGGTAATTCTCCTTTGAATAAGAACGAAATGATTTCTTTATTCACTGTATCCAACATTCTTTGGAAAATATGGAAAGATTCTTGTTTGTAAACAACCAACGGATCTTTTTGCTCATAAACCGCATTTTGAGACGTTTTACGTAAATCATCAACATCACGTAAATGTTCTTTCCAGTTATCATCAATCAAACTTAATACAACTGATTTTTCGAAATCTTTGATTAAAGTTTTACCTTGAGATTCGTATGCTTCTTTCAAATCACAAACAACTGTCATTTGACGAATTCCGTCTGTAAATGGCACTTGAATACGAGAGAACATATGTCCTTGATTTTCGAAAACATTCGAAATTACTGGGAAAGCTGTTTCTGCAACATATTTCATACGCGCTTTGTAATCTGCTACAGCAGCGTCATACGTAATATTTGTTAAATCTTTGATTGATTTAGATCTAAATTCATCTTCTGTAACAGGAGTTCCCATTGTAAAGAATTTAATTAAATCTAATTCATATTGACCAAAATCTTCGAAATCTTTGTTTGATTTTACAACAGAAGCTGCAACATCATAAATCATGTTTGCAATATCAACTTCCAAACGATCTCCAAACAATGCATTGTGACGACGTTTGTAAATTACCTCACGTTGTTTGTTCATTACATCATCGTACTCTAACAAACGTTTACGAATACCGAAGTTATTTTCCTCTACTTTTTTCTGCGCACGCTCGATAGATTTTGTAATCATAGAATGCTCAATCACATCACCATCTTTGTGTCCCATACGGTCCATTAATTTTGCAATTCTTTCTGAACCGAATAAACGCATTAATGAATCTTCTAATGAAACGAAAAATTGAGATGATCCTGGATCTCCTTGACGACCAGCACGACCACGTAACTGACGGTCTACACGACGAGAATCGTGACGCTCTGTACCAATAATTGCTAAACCTCCAGATTCTTTAACTTCTTGGATTAATTTAATATCGGTACCACGACCAGCCATATTCGTTGCAATAGTTACAGCTCCTGGTTTACCAGCTTCTGTTACAATGTCAGCCTCGCTTTTGTGTAATTTTGCATTTAAAACATTGTGATTGATTCCACGTAATTTTAATGCTTTTGATAATAATTCAGAAATCTCAACATTGGTTGTACCAACTAAAACTGGACGTTTGTCATCTTGAGATAAACGAACAATTTCCTCGATTACTGCTTTATATTTTTCACGATTTGTTTTGAAAACAATATCATTTCTATCATGACGTAAAATTGGACGGTTTGTTGGAATAGAAACAACATCTAATTTGTAAATTTCCCAGAACTCACCTGCCTCAGTTTCCGCTGTACCAGTCATACCTCCTAACTTGTTGTACATACGGAAATAGTTTTGTAATGTAATTGTTGCAAACGTTTGTGTCGCTGCTTCAATTTTTACATTCTCTTTCGCTTCAATTGCTTGGTGCAATCCATCAGAATAACGACGACCATCCATAATACGACCTGTCGATTCGTCAACGATTTTCACTTCACCTTCCACCACTACATACTCGATATCTTTTTCGAATAATGTATATGCTTTTAACAATTGGCTTAATGTATGAATACGCTCAGATTTGATTGAGAAGTCACGGAAAAATTCTTCTTTCATTTGAAGAATTTCTTCTTTCGTTTTTCCTGAATTTTCAATCGCTCCAATATTTGTCGAAACATCTGGTAAAATGAAGAAATTCTCATCTTCCATTCCTTTAGACAAATACTCGATTCCTTTATCTGTTAAATCTGATTGATTTTGTTTTTCATCAATTACAAAGTATAAATGCTCATCAACTTTTGGCATTTCACGGTTATTATCCTGAATAAAATGCGCTTCTGTTTTTTGTAATTGAGCACGAATACCATCTTGAGATAAGAATTTGATTAATGGTTTGTATTTTGGTAAACCACGGTAAACTTGGTATAATTTGAAACCACCTTCTTTTAAATCTCCTTGTTTGAATAATGTTTTTGCTTCGTTTAATGTTTTTCCTAACATCTCACGTTGCATTTGATATAAACGATCAATTTTTGGTCTTAATACATCAAATTCGTGACGATCTCCTTGTGGAACTGGACCAGAAATAATCAATGGTGTACGAGCATCATCAATTAAAACTGAATCGACCTCATCGACAATCGCAAAATTTAATTCACGTTGTACCAAAGCATCTGGAGTGTTTGCCATATTGTCACGTAAATAATCGAAACCAAATTCGTTATTTGTTCCATAAACAATATCAGATGCATACGCATCACGACGTCCTGGAGAGTTTGGTTGGTGATTATCGATACAATCTACTGATAAACCATGGAAAGAGAAAATAGGACGCATCCACGCCATATCTCGTTTTGCCAAGTAATCATTCACCGTTACTAAGTGAACTCCACGACCTGTTAATGCATTTAAGTAAATTGGTAAAGTTGCAACCAACGTTTTACCTTCCCCTGTTTGCATCTCCGCAATACGACCTAAGTGTAAAGCCGTACCACCAATAAACTGAACATCGTAATGAGACATATCCCATGTTACTTGACGACCAGCTGCATCCCAAGAGTTTTTCCAGATTGCAGTGTTATCATCTTTAAGAGAAACGAAATCGTGTCCACGATTTACCAAAACTTTATCAAACTCAGAAGCTGTCACTTCTAATATTTCGTTTTCAGTAAAACGTTTCCCTGTTTCTCGCATTACTGCGAAAGCTTCTGGTAAGATTTCTAATAAAATCTTCTCCTCTATTTCGTAAGCTTCTTTATTGATTTTGTCGATTTTAGCGTATAAATCTTCTTTTACACCAAAATCTTCTGTTTCCTCAACTTGTTTTTTTAACTCTTCAATTTGAGCTTTAAGATCTTTTGTAGCTTCAACTAATTGAGCTTTAAATCCATCTGTTTTTTCTCTTAATTCATCAATTGTTAATGAACTAAGCTTTTGACCAGCTTCATTCGCTAAGTCAACATATTTTCGTAATTCTTTTACATCTTTGGCATTCTTATCACCTAAGAAACCTTGTAAAATTTTGTTTAAAATATTCATATTTTTCTGCGTTCTTCGTCAAAATTAGCCACAATATATTTGAGACTAATTAAGATGCAAATATACGTTAACTATGTTAGTTATAGATTATAGAATCGAAAAAAGCCCCAATTTGGGCTTTTTTATTTTTAATATTCGTCCTCGTTCCAAAGGAAATCGTCATCCGTTGGATAGTCAGCCCAAATTTCTTCAATGCTTTCGTAAGAATCTCCCTCATCCTCAATAGATTGTAAGTTTTCTACAACTTCCAAAGGTGCACCAGTACGAATTGCGTAATCAATTAATTCATCTTTTGTTGCTGGCCAAGGTGCATCACTTAAATAAGATGCTAATTCTAAAGTCCAATACATAGCTTATATTTTTTATTATTAGTAGAGACAATTAAACTCTAATTTATTTTCTAAAATTTGATTTTTTGCAAATCAAATAATCTGCCAAAGTCAAACTGTCAGTATTTATGTTAAAATTAAATTTTTTCGTTCTCTATATTTATTTAATTTTATGCCTAAATATAACGAAAATGGACACGAATATAACAAAATTATTTGCAATAAAATATCCAATTATTCAAGGTGGTATGATTTGGAATAGTGGTTGGCGATTAGCGTCAGCTGTAAGTAATGCTGGAGGACTAGGTTTAATAGGTGCTGGAAGCATGTATCCTGATGTTTTGCGCGAACATGTAAAGAAGTGTAAAGCTGCTACAAATCATCCTTTTGGCGTTAATGTTCCAATGCTTTATCCAAATATTGAAGAAATTATGCAGATTATTGTGGAGGAAGATGTAAAAGTTGTTTTTACTTCTGCTGGAAATCCAAAAACGTGGACAGAAACTTTAAAAAAAGAAGGAATAACTGTTGCTCATGTTGTCAGTAGTGCCAAATTTGCACAAAAATCGCAAGATGCAGGTGTCGATGCTGTCGTGGCAGAAGGTTTTGAAGCTGGCGGACATAATGGCAGAGAAGAAACGACTACACTTTGTCTTATTCCAAATGTAAAACGTCAAATCGATATTCCATTAATTGCTGCTGGAGGAATTGGAACAGGTTCTCAAATTTTGGCAGCATTTGCTTTAGGTGCAGATGGTGTACAAATTGGTTCTCGTTTTGCCGCAACGCAAGAATCGTCTGCGAATCAAGCTTTCAAAGATGTGATTGTAAATGCACAAGAAGGTGACACACAACTTACATTGAAAGAATTGGCACCTGTTCGATTAATTAAAAACGAATTTTATACTCAAGTTCAAGAAAAATATCAACAAGGTACAACCGCAGAAGAATTGAAAGAGCTTTTGGGTAGAGGACGTTCTAAAAAAGGAATGTTTGAAGGTGATTTGGTGAATGGAGAATTAGAAATTGGTCAAGTTTCGTCATTAATAGATTCTATTCCGACAGTTGCAGAAGTTTTTGACGACTTATTAGTAGATTATCAAGTTGCAAAAGACAAATTAATTCGATTATAATCATCACAATTTCATATTTTTACAAGGATGCTTTTGCATCCTTTTTTAATTAGCATAAATGATGAAACAACTTTTAAATATTTTATTATTCTCTTTTTCGATTCTTAGTTTTAGTCAACAATCTAATCAAGAAAAGTCAGAAAATGGAGCGACCATAAAATGGCAGAAATATGAAATTAACAATAATAAATGGGGCGAACACAAAATAAAAAAAGGTGTTTATTCGCAAACAATTTTCGCAACTGACACAGCAGCTGGTTGGAAATGGCAAACGCCTGGCAAGAAATATGGCGTGGTGGGTTATCCTGAAATTTGGTTTGGAGAAAGTGCTTGGTTTAATTTAACTGACATCAAAACTGATAATTATTTCAAGAATATAAATGAGGTAAAAACATTTGAAGTTGACTATAAAACGAAGTTAGAGGTTAATGACAAAAAATATAATTTAGCTTTTGATTTTTGGTTACACAATTCGCCAAAAGTCGCTCTACAAACCATCGGAATTGAAGTAATGATTTGGGAAGATTACAATAAATTCAAGCCATTTGGCAAAAAAGTAGGAAATGTAATAACCACATTTGGACAATATGATATTTACAGAGGTCATATTATTAAAAAAGATTTGAATACAAGCTGGGATTATATTGCTTTTGTGCGAAAAGAAAAACGAACTTCGGGAAAAGTAAATGTGATGGAGTTGATAAATGAGATGAATAAACGAGATTATATTGGACAAAACGTCTATTTATCTTCGTTTGAATTTGGAACTGAAATTTTAAATTCTACGGGAAATATTTTGGTTGAACAATATGAATTAAAAATAGAATAAAAAAAGCTGTCAAAATTTGACAGCTTTTCGTTTTATAATCTTCCTTGTTCTTTTAATTTCCAATAACGCATTAGTCCATTAACAGACATCCAGCATGGATTGGCATATTCATACACCTGAATTTGATCTTCTGTCAAACCTAAATCTTTATAATTTTTTGTGACATAATCGACAAAAACAGGCACAATTTCTTCGTTCGGAATTTGATCATCATACATTGGTTTGATATAATTTGACCAATCATCCAACGATTTTTCTAATTGATCAAAATGATTTTCTAAATCTTCGTGATAACCATAATGCGTCGGATAAATTCCTTTTGCATTAATTTTTCTCAATTTAGCAATCGATTCTTTCCACAATTCAATATTAATATCTGGCGGCGGACAAGGCGGCACAACAGGTCCGTTTTCAATCTTCACTCCTGCTACATCACCTGTAAAAATAACATCATCTAACACATAAGCATTGTGATGAACAGCATGTCCAGGCGTATAAACAGTCTGAAAAACCGCATCACCAAACTCCACACTTTGTCCATCTGCCAAACCAACCAAATATTCTTCGTCAATTGGTTTCATTTCTCCCCACAAACGATCCATATCATCGCCATAAATCATTTTTGCTGATTCCCACAATTTTTCAGGATTTTTCAGATGTGGTAAACCAATCGGATTTAAGAAAATTGTTGCGCCATGTTCTGTAAATTTCCACGCAGCACCAGCGTGATCAAAATGAATATGTGTAATTAAGATATTTTCGATATCGATTACTCGCCAACCTAACGCTTCAATTCCCGCTTTCAAATTTTCAAAAGTTGAATATGGCCCTGGATCAACCAAGATTGGTCCTTGTTCAGTTTCGATTAAATAAGATGCGATTGCTTCGTTTTCATTCTGAAAATTAAGATCGATTGTATGTATTTTTGGCATGTTATAATATTTCTTCTATGGTATAATTGATTCCATTAAATTCTAATTTATCTCCAGCTCGTTTTCCAACTAAAGCATCAAAAATAGGCGCTTGTGTACTAATTCCAACAAACTTTTTATTTTCCCATTCAAAATCTTTGAAAGATAAACCAATTACAAAATTCACTTTATCTGTAAACACAACATTTCCTTCTGTAATTTCGTCAACCAATTCAGGTTTTAACGCTTTAAAATTTTCTAAATCTTCAGTTGCTTGATTGATACGAACTCGTAAACTTCTCGCTGCATCTGTCGACTGACTTTGTTGTGCAAAATCATCTAACTCTAAACTTGATTCTTCGTCTAAATCTGCTCCTTCAGCATAAATTCGTTCAGATTCTTTTAACGCATCAATTTCATTTTGTTTCAATTGAATTAAATGTTGAATAACATCTTTTCTAATATGTTTTTTATTCATTTTTGTAGTTTTATGTTAGTATAAACTTACAAAAAATAAAAAACTCCTAAAAGTATTTTCAGGAGTTTTATCGTTTAATTAAGATATTCGGTAATGTAATCTTCTAATTCAAATTTTGTCATGGCTTGATCATGGAAAACCTTTTTCTCGCCTTTATTATAAATGATTGTTACAGGAATATTTCCTGCCCATTTCGGATCAAATGACGGAATCCATTCATTCATTCGTTTGGTATCATCCAACAAAACAACTTCTGCATTTGTCTTATTGTCAAGCATAAATTTCTTTACTTTATCGATAATTTTTGGTCGATCTAACGAAACCAACAACATCTTGAAATTAGGATTGTCTTTATATTTTTCATTAATTTCCATAAACGCTGGAATCTCCTCTACACAAGGCGCGCACCATGTTGCCCAAAAATTAACCACCACAACTTGATCTTTATAATTTGCTATTTTTTCGTGTAAAGCTTCATATTTTACCGTTTCTACAGATTGTGCATTTACAGTAGAAAAAGCCAAAATTCCCATTAAACCTAGGAAAGAAAATAGTTTCATATTTATTTTTTAAAAATATTTATTCAAATGTAATAGAACAAGAATCAATCCAAGCTATTTTTCTCGAAATTTTGTTGAATAGAATATTAAACCGATTTTTGTAAAAAAATAATCAATTTGTTTTCAAAAGAAGATGCTTATCGCATAAAAAAGGATTTTTGGATTTCGTATGGAACGTATATGAAATTGCAGATGAATGCCGAAGGAACGCGTATTAATTGGATAAATTACAAAACGGATGTAAAAGGTGTTTATTTTAGAACAGATGTCGAACGCAAGTTTGCGGAGGTTTCGATAGAGATTTCGCATCCAGATCCGTCCGTTCAACTGATGATTTATGAACAGTTTGAGGAATATGAAAATGTTTTGGAAAGTTATCTTGGCGAAAAATGGATTTGGACAAAAGAAGATTATGATGAAGATGGAAAAATGATTTCGACGATAAAAATGCGTTTAGAAAACATTAGTATTTTTAGAGAAACCGATTGGCCACAGATTATTCCGTTCCTAAAAGATCGAATGATTAATTTGGATGAATTTTGGTGCGATCACAAAGATAGTTTTGAAATTTTTAAAGAATTATAAAGCAAAAGAAGCTCAATATTGAGCTTCTTTTTTATTTCAGTTTAAGCAATTTCGCACGTGAAATTCTCGATTTCTAACAATTCATTCGTTTCTTCCAAAACTTCGTTTCGTTGTTCTTGAGACAAGTTCAATGAATCTAAAAACTTATTATTTTGTTGTAAATCTTTCACCAAAATACATTCTTTTGACAAAAGAACTTTTTCTTGCTCTGGCGTCAAAGTCGTTAAACATGTAATTGGATACAAAGCCGCATTATCAACCAAATATTTGATACTATTTGTTTCAGGATAATCCCAAGAAATCAATCCAATTCCATAATAATTTGCAAAATCTATACTATCCGTCGTTAAATACGCATTCGTTACCAAGAAACCTTTTGTTGGTTTCATATCTCGTCCAAAAAAATGATACGTATGGCTTTCTACATCTTTCATTCGCGATAAAAAATACATCGGCGTTGTCACCGAAATTTTGGCATCTTCGTCATTTCTGAATTTACATTCACAGAAAAGCAATTGATCTCCTTTAGAAGCCACCACATCAATTTCGTGCGTTACCGCATTTCCTTGTACAATTTCAGAATGCAACGATTGATATCCTGCTGCTTGCATTACTCTTCCAATCCACTTTTCAAAATAATATCCTTCTGGTCCCAAATCTCTCAAAGCTCGTTTTAGGCTATAACGCGCTGCATACGAATTTCTATAATTTTTGAGATGAGCAAAAGCAATGCGATACAATTCTCTGGTCGGAATTCCATCGTAAAGATCTTTCGAAACTAATTCGAAAACTTCTTCAACTTCCTCTTTTTTTGCACCAGATTTCGTTAACGAACGTTTTAAAGCTTTTGGATCATATGGGATTAACTCGCCCGAGTTTTTCTTTACTAACATATTTTAAGGTTGAATTTTATTCTTAACGAATTTAAATAATTCTGATTAAAATACCTCAAAAGTTTAAATTCTAAATAAAGGTTATCTTTGCAAAAGTTTTAAAATCAATACATGAAATTAGATACATTTTTACAAGAAAGAAGTGGTAACCAATGCGAATTGACGCGAGTTACAGAAAATTTGGCTATTTATGAAGTGAATCCTGATGCGAGTAGTAATCCTGATCGAAATGTCTACATTACACAAAAATGTATCAACCAAATTGAAAAGAAAGAGGAATTAGATACTTCATTTTGGGAATCATTTTTACTTTCTTCTATGTGGAGCGAAGTTCCTGCCGTACAAGTGCTTTCATGGCGAATGTTGAATCGTTTTCGTAACGAATCTTGGGCTGCTGATGCTTTGGATATGATGTATTTGGATGACGAAAATATGGAGTGGGCAAAAGCATCTGGTGATCACGAAGGTGACGGAAGTGTTGATTTGCACAAGGATAGCAACGGAAATATTTTGGTGAATGGGGATACGGTGACATTGATTAAAGATTTGGACGTAAAAGGTTCTTCTATCAATGCAAAAATTGGAACTGCTGTACGAAATATTCGTTTAGTTCATGATAATACCGAACAAATTGAAGGAAAAGTTGACGGACAATTAATCGTTATTTTAACGAAGTTCGTGAAAAAACAAGCATAAAAAAATCCACTCAGTTGAGTGGATTTTTCGTTTTATCTAATTCTTTTATAAATTTCAACTCCTTTAGCAGTCTCTATTTTCAATACATTATTATGGATATTAAACTTTCCTTTAAGAATAATTTCAGGAGTTTGATTTTCCTCTTGTATTCCTTTTAAATAAATTGAATCTTTTTCAAAATCATACATTCCTGAATTAATTGGTTTAAATGTAGAATTATTCACTTTTTGAAATGTATTTGCAGATTCAAAATAAATTCTTTCATTATTTTCTACATTTTCCCAAGCTCCAAAAAACTGATTTTGGCTTAAAAATTTATCTTTTAACGTTATAATCAAAACAAAGAATCCAATAAAAACTAGAGGAATATAAATAAATTTCAGTTTACTTATTTTATTGATTTTAACCGTTCTTTCTTCTTCAAACAAAGGAGGAGTTTTTATAAAGTATTTAATCAATTCCTTATAATCTGACAGAAAAACAAATAACGCCATCATCGTTAAAACGACTGCCATTCCTTTTGCTCCATCAATATCATAAGCAAAATCCATCAGCAAAATATTAACCATAAACGTTAAGAAAATAATGATGCCAATTCTTGTTGTTTGCCTAAAAAACAAAAGCAAAGAACTGATAATTTGGGTTGAGGCGATGATTAAACCATACCAATATGAATAACCATAATAAAACCACGTAAGCTCAAATCCTGAAAGATTTCCTATTGGTTTGTCATAGACGCTTGGTTGCGATATAAATTGAGTTTCAAAAATTTTTGCAAAAGCGTAAGAAATAATCATGGTTGCTAAAAAATAGCGACAAAATGTATAAGTAAAATAGTGAATCTTTTTCCTATTGATCATGTAAAAATAATTTATTGGCTAAAATATTTTAATAAAAAGATTCAAAATTGTAAGAATGTAAACTAATCAAAAAATTTCAAAAGTGTGTCCTTTTCTAAATCTACTTCTTTAAAAAATTGATTTGGTTTTAGTTTTGTGATTGATTTGAAATCTTTGATAAAATGTGATTGATCGTAATAATCATTTGATGACAATTCAGTTAAATTTTTACTTTCTTTTTTATTGAGTAAAGAGTTTCTGAATCGATATACTTTTCTATATTCTGAAGGAGATTTTCCTAAATGTTTCTTGAAAATTCGATTCAAATATTGCCTTGAAATTGAATATTTAGTTGAAATATCTTCAATTTTAATTTCATTTTCAACATCTCTAATTATATTTTCCATAAAAGATAAATCAACTTCTATCAACTTTGAAATCAAATATTTTTCTAACTCAATTGCCTGTTCATTCATCGTTAAATCAAATAATTTGGCAGAAAAATCTGTTATATCTTCAAACAAATTATAATCATTTAATGTCTTTTTACTTTCTGAATTAAAATCAGTTACATCAAAATGAAATATTCCTAATGGTTTAAAACAAATCGTAATTTCGTCGAACAAATGTGTATAAAAAATTCTCATCGGCTTCGAATAACTCAAAACCAAAGAACCAATAATTGTATTATCGTTAGAAGAACTAAGAAAAATATTCTCTTTTTCCTCTTTCACAATGGTATTTTTATTGATTGTATAAAAAAAATTATTATTCGGAAATGTCTCATATTCTACACTTCCAGATTGTTTATCCTCTTTTATAAAATAATACCCATCTACATATTTTTGTAAAATTTTATTTTTCGGCTTGTAGTATTCAATATTCATAATAGAAAGTCCGTAATCTCTTTAAATGTAAAGGTAATTTGAAACATTAAAAAAATCCTTAAAACTCATTTTAAGGATTTTTTGTATATCTAAAATTGAATTTATTTTTCTATTTCTTTCAAGTTTTCCATTTTCTTTGTTGCAAGAAAACCTTTGATATCTTCGAAATGTTCTTTGACACGTTTGTTCCCAAATTCGAAAACTTTTTCTGCCAACCCATCTAAGAAATCACGATCGTGGGAAACTAAAATTACCGTTCCTTCAAATTCTTTCAATGCATCTTTTATAATATCTTTTGTTTTCATGTCCAAGTGATTTGTTGGCTCATCTAAAATCAAGACATTATAAGGCTCCAACAGTAATTTTACCATTGCCAAACGTGTTTTTTCTCCACCAGAAAGCACTTTTACTTTCTTATCGATATCATCACCTTTGAACATAAATGCGCCTAAAATACTTTTGATTTGCGTTCTGATATCACCTTCAGCAATTCGGTCTACAGTTTCGAAAATAGTTAAATCTTCATCTAGTAAAGCGGCTTGATTTTGAGCGAAATATCCGATTTGGGCATTATGACCGATTTCTAATTTTCCATCGAAATCAATTTCATTCATAATTGCTTTAATCATTGTTGATTTTCCTTCACCATTTTTTCCAACCAACGCTACTTTTTGTCCTCGCTCGATGACCATATTCGCATCTTTAAACACAATATGATCGCCATATGATTTATCTAAATTTTCGACTACAACAGGATATTGTCCAGAACGTGCTGCTGCTGGAAACTTCAATTTCAAAGCTGAAGTATCAACTTCATCAACTTCGATAATATCTAACTTTTCTAACATTCGAACGCGCGATTGAACTTGTTCAGTTTTAGAGAAAGTTCCACGAAAACGTTCGATAAATAATTTATTTTCAGCAATGAATTTTTGTTGCTCATCATAGGCTTTTTGCTGATGAATTCTACGATCTTGACGCAACACTAAATAGTCAGAATATTTGGCTTTGTAATCATAAATTCGTCCCATTGTCACTTCAATAGTACGATTCGTAATATTATCGACAAATGTACGGTCGTGCGAAATCACCATAACAGCTTTGGCTTGATTTTTCAAGAAATCTTCTAACCATTGAATTGATTCGATATCCAAGTGGTTTGTTGGCTCATCTAATAAAATTAAATCTGGTTTACGTAAAAGAATTTTAGCCAATTCGATTCGCATACGCCAACCTCCCGAAAACTCAGAAGTTGATCGATCCAAATCTTCTTGCGCAAATCCCATTCCTTTCAAAACCTTTTCCACTTCGGCTTCGTAATTCACTTCTTCTATCGAATAAAACTTTTCACTAACTTCTGAAACACGCTCGATTAGCTTCATATAATCATCACTTTCATAATCAGTTCGTACAGTTAATTGCTCATTTAATTCATCAATTTCATTTTTCATTGATAAATATTCGGCAAAAGCTTTTGACGTTTCTTCACGAACAGTACAATTATCTTCTGTCAACAAATGTTGTGGCAAATAAGCAATTACCGCATCTTTTGGTGCTGAAATATTTCCCAAAGAAGGTTTATTGATTCCTGCAACAATCTTAAGTAAAGTAGATTTTCCTGCACCATTTTTACCCATTAAGGCAATTTTGTCATTTTCGTTTATCACAAAACTAACTCCACTAAACAACGTTGAAGAACCGAATTGAACGGCAATATCATTAACTGTAATCATAAATTTTATCGAATAATTGCGGCAAAGATAATCGAATGAGAAAGATTAATTATTATCAATAGGATTTAGAATCGTATTATTTTACCACTGAATCGATTAAATTGTATATTTATCTAAACATTAATACTCATTATGAATAAATTTTACATTTTAATTATAAGTTTAATCTCTGCAAGCAATGTTATTGCACAAGAAAAAAAATCGGATTTTGATAAATTTAAGGCAAATGCTGTTAAAAATAGTTGCGAATGTTTTCATAAAATAGAACAAAACCAATTATATAATCGAAAAGAGCTTTATGACAAAATCAAATCTTGTATTGATGAAGAAGTGCTGGCTTTTCAGATGATTGATAAATTAAGTGCTATTCCAATTGAAACAAACGAGAAAAAGAAAAAGGATAAAAAAGAAATCAAAATTAATATTGATACAAACGAAAAAAGTGGAGAATATCTAAAATATTACAGAGCAATCGAGTCAGATTTATTCGATAATTGCGATAATTTTAGAGATATTATCGCTTCAAGTGAAATTGGATTAGAAAATGAAATTCCTTCTGAAAATAGAAAAGCTTTGGATTATTATTCTGAAGGTTTGAAAGCTGTAAAGGAAAGTAATTGGAAATCTGCAGCAGAATTTTTTGCAAATGCGGTTAAAGAAGATCCGAAGTTTTATTATGCGTGGGATAATCTTGGGGTAAATTTGAGAAGATTGGAACGATATGATGAGGCAATAGAAGCTTATCAAAAATCTTTGCAAATCAATCCTTATGGCGCTATGCCATTACAAAATATTGCAGTGGCTTATATACATCAAAAAAATTATACTGCGGCAATAGAAGCCTATGAAAAGTTTGCAGATATTTATCCAAACAATCCTGAAACTTTTTACGGTTTAGGTCATTTGTATATCGTTGATCTTAAAGAATATGAAAAAGGGTTAGATTACATGTGCAAAGCTTATAATAAATACATTGAGAATAATTCGCCATACAGATCGGATGCAGAAACGGTAATTTCGGTTGCATATCAAGCGATGAAAAAGAATAATCAAGAAGAAAAATTTATGGAAATTTTGAAAAAAAATAATATTCACATTGGAGAATAATAAAAAAAGCTCGAGATAATCTCGAGCTTTTATATGTTGGAAAGAATTTATTAAACTGTTAAATCTTCACCAATTTCTAATAAAATCAATTGAATATGGCGCGAAAAGAAAATAGATTTTGCTTCTGCTTTATCAATTTTAATTGGCGGAAATGTATCGTAATGATAACCCAAAACCTTAGTTGCTTGTACATATTCTGCCGCAATAGAAGCACTTTTTGCACCCATCGTAAAGTTATCTCCGATTGGTAAAATTGCTAAATCAAGTTGTCCAATTGTATCTGGGATCAACTTCATTTCATAGGTTAAAGCTGTATCTCCAGCGATGTAAACACGTTTTCCTTCGCTTTCGATAATGTAACCATTCGGATCTCCTCCATACGTTCCATCAGCAAATGAACTCGAATGAAATGCAATCGTCGATTGAATCGAACCAAAATCAAAACTAAATTTACCGCCCGTATTCATTCCGTGTGCTTTCAAACCTCTTTCCGAATAATAAGAAGCAATTTCTGCATTCGAAATAATCAAAGCTCCTGTACGTTTTGCCAATTCTTCCACATCATACACATGATCTTGATGCGCATGAGTAATGACAATATAATCTGCTTTTAAAGTTTCAAAATCGATATTTTTTGCTAATTCATTTGGTGTAATAAATGGATCAACAACAATGTGTTTGCCGTTTGCTTCAATCGCAAGCGAGGCATGTCCTAAGTATTGAATTTTCATTATATATTTTTTTGTGATTAACGAATTAAAGTATCAATAAAATCGAAACCGATTAAGCTATATCCCAACAATACAGCGAAAAATAGAGCTAACATTGCTACTTGTTTCAAGAATGGATCGAAATCTTTTGGATCTTTTACTGCAAAAATTTGACGACGAATGGCGTTTGCAAAAAAGATTAAAATTAAAAATACAAAACCAGATAATTTACCTTGTTTAAGTGGTGACATCGTTACATATAATGCGCTTAATGCGAACGGAATCGTCATTAAAGCCATTTGATAATATTTACTTTTTTGAAAACCTAATTTTGATGCAACCGTAATTTTATTGTTTTTGACATCATTTTTCACATCTCGCATATTGTTCAAATTTAACACTGCTACACTCCAACATCCCATCGAAGCTGCAGGTAATAAAATTTGCCATTGAAAAACTTTAGAATATAAAAATTCTCCACCTGCAACTGCTAAAATTCCAAAGAATAAGAACACAAAAATATCTCCTAAACCAATATATCCGTATGGTTTTTTACCCATTGTATAAGCCATTGCTGCAAAAATAGACGCAACACCCAAACCAAGAAAAATGTAAATGTATTTCATATCATTTGGATAAAAAGATACATACAACAATGCTACAACGCAAGCTAAAGAAATCGCAACCATAATTCCGATGGCAACTTTCATTTGGTTTTGTGTAATCAGTCCAGATGCAACAGCACGCTGTTCTCCTACTCTATTTGCGTCTGTTCCTTTTACCGCATCGCCATAATCGTTCGCGAAATTTGATAAAATTTGGAAAGCCAAAGTTGTTAAAAGTGATAAGAAAAATATATCATTTCGAAAGATTCCTTCTGATTTTGCAATAAATCCAGCCAATAATAATCCACTCAAAGAAAGTGGTAATGTGCGAAGCCTTGCGGCTAATATCCATTTTTTCATACTGAACAAAGATAATGAAGATTTTACTTTTTTTATCATCGAAAATTGAAGTAATATTGCATAGAATTTATCTATTTCAACTACTAAAATGCCTCGTAAAAAGAAAACACAACAATCTATTTTTAATACATTAAAAAAAATCAAACTTTCGACTTATGTAATTAGTTTGCTGATTTTGTGCGTTGTTTATTTTGCGTATCGTTATCGCCATGGTATTCATTACTATTTTTCGGTTGTAGAAAAATCGTTGAAAGGCGAAAAATTGGTTGATGATAAAGTCACAAAATTTGATATCCGAAATATTGAGGTGATGGATAAATATTATCTCAAAACTTTTGGTGTTGATGTTTCGCATTATCAAGGAAAAATTGATTGGACGAAAATGCATACGATTTACAATTTGTATCCGATAAATTTTGCTTTTATCCGTTCTACAATGGGAACTTCGTCTATTGATGAGACTTTTGAGGATAATTGGGAAGGTGCAAAAGAAAATAATATTTTACGTGGTGCTTATCATTTTTATCGTCCAGACGAAAATTCGACTTTACAAGCACAAAATTTTATTGCAAAAGTAAAATTAGAAAATGGCGATTTGCCTCCAGTTTTGGATATTGAAACCTTGCCGAAAACACAATCTATGGATCGTTTGGTGGAAGGAATCAAGAATTGGTGCAAAATTGTTGAAGAGCATTACGATATCAAGCCGATTATTTATACGTCGGACAAATATTTCGAAGATTATTTACAAAACCATTTTGATGGTTACATTATTTGGATTGCCAATTACAATTTTTGGGTGCAAGAAATGAAAGGTCATTGGGATTTTTGGCAATTTACCGAAAAAGCAACCATAGATGGCGTAAAACGTTATAAAGTTGATGTGAATATCTACAACGGAACCATTGATGATTTGGAAGGATTGACGCTTTAGTTTTCTGGATAAAACTTCTTATAATCCTCGTGATAAGCGCTATCCCAATTTACTTTAGAAAAATCTTCGGAAGTATTATTGAATTTCGCATCGGCTACCAAACGTTCGCGCGTTGAAAGCGGACGAAAAACATATCTAAAATCTGTATTGATCAAATATTTTCTTAATTTTTGAAGCTCTTTGCTTTTAATTGAATCTTTATTTATTCCTATAATAATAGATTTTGGAATTCTTTTATCTTTTTCAGTTTTCTGTTCTATTCTTTTAATAAAATCAATTATTGTATCTGATTTTATTAGAATTAGATCTTTCTTTTTAACTTTAAATTCTTCATAAATTTCTTTATTCCTTTCAGCTTGAAAAGAAGGAGTTCCACAAAAATCATCATAAGGAAACTCATTATTATAATAGTAGATTAAAGTATCATTATAAAATATAAATTGATCTTCAGCAAAATCAAAAGGAGGTTCTGGCATTAAAGAATCTTTACTATAATAATCATTTAAAGCTTTGTTATACTTTCTATAAGAAAACGAAGAATCTGCATTCATTCCCATTGCTAAAATCTTTTGATGAATAGAATCTTGACGCAATTTATCGCGTTCATCTTGCGATAATTCTCGCTTACAACTCAACAAAACAAATCCTAAAAGTAAAAAGTAAACAATAGATTTCATTGATAATTATTTTCTTAAAGATAACAAAAAAGCGAATCAATTGATCCGCTTTCCTTTATTTTAAAACCTTTACTTCTTTTTATATGAATATTTTATTCTAAAGTTACTTTTCGAATAGGTTTGATGAAAAATGCAATTAAAATTACGGTTAAAATTGTCATCGTTCCGCCAAAAATAATTCCAGGAACTAACCCTAAAAATGTTGCAGCAATTCCACTTTCTAAAGCTCCTAATTCGTTAGAAGAACTCACAAATATTGAATTAACAGATGAAACACGACCTTTCAAATTTTCGGGCGTTTTGATTTGTAAAATACTTTGACGAATTACCATCGAAATTGCATCAAAAGCTCCTCCAAACATCAAAATCACAAAACATAAATACAGATTTTGACTAAATCCAAAAGAAATAATACAAACTCCAAACATTGCGACTGCTCCCAATAATTTTGGTCCAACATTTCCTTTCAATAAACTTGGAATCATCGACAAGAAAAACATCATTATAATCGATCCAATTCCATGTGCTGAACGTAATAATCCAAAAGCTTCAGAACCTTGATTCAGTACTTTTTCTACAAAAGCTGGCAACAACGATTCTGCTCCACCAAAGAAAACCGCAAACATATCCAAACTCAAAACAGCTAAGATAATTGGTGTTCCCCATATAAATCTCAATCCTTCTTTGATACGTGTCATTGGCGATTCTGTTGATTCTGATTCAGATATTTCTGCTGGTTTTTTAGAGATCAACAATATCATCACCATCGAAATACACATAATTATAAAAGCGGTTATCAAAGCAGCTTCAATACCAAATTTTGCTAAAATAACTCCTCCTGCCAAAGGCCCTAAAACTGATCCAATCATAAATGCAGACGAAGAAACTGGAATTGCTTTTGTATAGTTTTCTTTACGGACAACTAAAGCTAAAAGTGCAAATAAAGCTGGACCACTAAAAGATCTTGTCAATCCTAAAATAAAAAATGCGAAATAACAAATACCCAAATAAACAGGAATTCCGATTGCTTGCCGAACTGATGGAAAATTAACAATCATCAACACAAAAGAAGCGGTCATAAAACAACCAATACTTCGAACTAAAATCATCCTTTTATCCAATTTATCAACCAATTGTCCTGCATAAAAAGCAGTTAAAAGAATTGGTAAAAACTCGGCTAAACCAATTAATCCAAGAAAAATTTCTTTCTGAGTGACTTTAAAAATTTCGTACGCAACAGATGTACTCTGAATAAATAAAGCAAAGATTAAGGAAAACCTTAAAAATATGAATGGAATAAATTCTTTATTTTTCCAAACGGATGGAACTTTCTCCTCTGATGTCATTTTGAATTTGAATTTTAAGTGTTTAAATGTACATTGATTTTATTCAAAACCCACTTGATTTGAGTTAATAAATTTGTATAAAATCAAAAAAAATCTTCGCGTATTTCTACCGAAGATTTTTGAAAGTTTATGATGTATTTTATTGTTTAATTTAAGCGAATTCTAATTGTTTTTTCTCCTCTAATTGCAGACGATATTCGTAAATATCTTCAATTGTTAAAACAGTCATTTCATGTTTTTCGGCAAAATCTATAATTTGCGGAACTTTCGCCATTGTACCATCAACATTTGTCAATTCGCACAAAACTGCCTCATTTCCCAAACCTGCCAATTTCACAATATCAATGCTTCCTTCTGTATGTCCACGTCGCTCCATAACGCCTTTTGGACGAGCAATTAAAGGAAAAACATGTCCGGGACGATTAAGATCAGTCGGTTTTGCTTGAGGATGAATTGCCGTTTTTATCGTTTGTACACGATCCGCAGCAGAAACACCAGTTGTTACACCTTCTTTTGCCTCAATCGTAACTGTAAATGCCGTATGAAAGCGCGAATTGTTGTTCTCAACCATCGGATTTAGCTCCAATTCGTTTGCTTTTTCTTGCGAAATACACAGACAAACAATTCCACTACATTCGCGAATCATCAAAGCCATATCTGATGCTTTAATGGTGGAAGCAGGAAAAATGATATCACCTTCGTTTTCGCGATTTTCATCATCAATTAATAAAATTCCTTTTCCGTTTTGTAGATCTTTAATTGCATTTGCAATTCTTTCGTTGGTTGTTGAGCCAAATTGTGTGATTGTTTTCATTTGATTTTTGTTTTTATCATGAAACATCACTTCAGGGCGAAACACGCGTTTGTCATTCTGAATTCATTTCAGAATCACATCATATATAGAATGCGACACTGAAACAAGTTCAGTGTGACAAGTTGTGTTCAATTTTCTTCTCTCATCCAGACTATACTGTCGGTTTTGGAGTTTCACCAAATCAGTCCCATAACAAAGTTAAAGGAGTCGCGGACTATAACCGCCGGTAAGGAATTTCGCCTTGCCCCGAAGAAAATTTCGTTTGTTAATACTAATTTTTTATTTGAAAAATTACCATAAACTTTCACGAACAAAGTTACAAAACCAAAATGAGTTATTTATAATGAATAAAGATTATTTTGTTTGCTATCAATTAAAATCATATCTTTATTAAAATACTAATTAAATGAAAAACAAAGCATTAAAAACAATTCTAAAATTTAGTTATTACGCTTTATGCGGATATTTAGTTGGGTTATTAATTTCTTATATCTCACCAACAGGAACAAGCCAAAACGCGCCAACTACTTGTTTATTTGGGTCGATTTCATTTCTATTTTTTAAAGATTATTTGATTCCATATTATAGAAGTCAAATTCAACAAAAATAGATTTTACAAATATTTTTCAACAATCGGTTTGATTTGATTTGCGATAAATTGATATCCTTTTTCATTTGGATGAATACCGTCTTTTGAAAGAAATTCTTCTTTAGTTAGATTAAAACGTGAGAAAATATCAATAAATTCTATTTGATTTTGAAGCGCTAAATCTTTTAACTTTTGATTGAATAATTCAATTTTCTGAGTTGTACGAAATTTACGTTCAGGAACTTTTATTCCATCAACCGTTTTAGAAATTGGTAAAATACTTACCACATAAATGTTAGCTGTAAATTCCTTAGCTTGAGAAATTACTTCAAAAAGATTAGATTCGAAATTAGCGAGTGAAACCAATTCTACATCATTTTTTTCGGCCAAATCATTTGCACCATAAAAAAAGAAAATTAGATTTTCATCAGGAGAAAGACGTGCTTTTATCTCAATTTCAAATCGTTTTATTAACCCTTCTGTTGTCTCACCTCCTATTCCGAGATTAAAACAATTGACTTCATTTGCATTGTTGTTATAAAATTCTGCATGACAATAACGTTTCAAAATTTCTACATAACCTCCCAAAATTCCGTCATATTCGCCGTAGGTAATACTATCACCAAAAAATAAGCAGTTTGTCATCATCACTAAAACAATACTTTATCCTCTTTTCTCAACTCTTCTAAATAAGCAGCTTTTTCGTCGCGATAAAATAAATTCATTGTTTCGAATGGAATTAATTTCAAATCTTTGTTGACGATATGTACGCAAGATTTTTTAACAGCGCGAACATCAAAATCATGTGCATCCATAAAATTCATAATGATTATTCGGAACAAATTATCGTAATCTAAATCCAATTCGGGCGCACAAACTTCTGGTAAACAACAAAGTAATTGATTCACTTTTGGTTGCACTTTATCAACCGAAATTCCTGTACTAAAAATGTCTAATAATTGTACTTTCAATTGTTCATCTTGTTCGTAGACAATTGTATTTTTCGATTCGTTATTCAACAAATCCGCAGGATTAATATAACGTGTAAGCGGAATTACCTCATCATTCAATTTCAGCATATAACCCATCGCCAAAGCATCTGGATTACATGGAACTGGAATAATATCATCTGAATTAAAAAGTGGATATTGATCAATAATTTCTTGACGAACTTCTGTCAATGTAATTTTTTCGTGAGCCGAATCATCTCTATTTCTTCCCGCAATTTCGACAGGTTGAAACGTCACGCCACGCACACATTTTTGTTTAAGCGCAAAATCAATAATCTTCCCTATTTCATCAATATTTTTATCTTTTTGCAACACAACAACCAAAGTTGTAGAAAGATTTAATTCATTCAATTTTTCTAAAGCTTTCATTCGAACATCTGTCAAATCTTTTCCTCGAAAATCTTCTAAAACTTCTTTTTTGAATGAATCAAATTGCAGATAAATTTCAAATTCAGGCGCATAAGTTGCTAATTTTTCGGCAAAACCAGGATCATTTGCAATTCTAATTCCGTTTGTATTCAACATCAAATGTTTAATCGGTTTTGATTTGGCAATTTCCATAATCTCAAAAAACTGCGGATGAATTGTTGGCTCACCGCCACTAATTTGCACCACATCTGGCTCGCCTTCATTTTTTACAATTGTATCAAACATTGCTTCAATCTGCTCCAAACTACGATGAGAACCGTAATGTGGCGACGACATGGCGTAACAAGTTGGACATGTTAAATTGCATCGATCTGTCACCTCAACAATTGATAAACACGAATGTTGCTCGTGATCGACACACAAACCGCAATCGTACGGACAACCATATTCGACATCCGTCCCAAAATGCAAAGGCATTTCCGAAGCTTTGTTATAATTTCTGATGTTTTTGTAATAATCGACATCAGTTGCAATTTTTGTTTTGAAGAAACCGTGATCTGGACAACGTTTTGTCATAAAAACATTTTCGTCTTCAATGATAATTTTTGCACCAACTCGTTTCAAACATTCTGGACAAAGACTTATTGTATAATCGTAATAGGTATAATTTCTAACCGGCATAGTATGAATTTGAAAACATGAAATCTTTTATAACAAAAAATAAAATAGTTGATATCAAGATGATTAAACTAATAAATAATATAAAAAATAATACTATTAATCGTTTTCGATTAACATTTTTCTGAATTAATTTATAAATTAAAGTAATAAAACTTGAGCCTATAAAAGCTATAAGAATTACAGCTAATACAGCAAGAAAAAAAATAAACTCTATAGTTCCTTCACTTATAAAATTTTGTAAAAAAATAACTGCTAACATTGGCTAAGATTTACATTGAACCACAAACCATTCCCGAAATAATAAGTGTTATCAAAGCACACATTCCGAAAACCATTAAATAATATTTTGTTTCTTTTTTATGTCCAGAAATTGAGTTAATAATTAGTGAAATTAATGTACCAACAGCACCACCAATAATCGCAATCACTAACAAAATCGCAATGATAATATAAATAAAATCACTTCCAAGACCGCCTTCTGCAAAAATAACTGCGTAGATCATTTTATGTATTTAGGTTTAGTTTGTAATAACTTAAAGATATAATAAATTATGACACAAACGCATGTTAATTGTATAGAACTTAAACCTAAAAATAATGGATGAATTGGTTTGATAAAATCTAAACAAAAACGAAATAAAAAATAAGCCAACATAAAGATTTGAAACAAATATCCAGAAGGATAAATATATTTTTCCTGAATAATCTTCAAAACTATCCAAAGCAAAAGAAGGTAAACAATTTCGTACAAAGCAACAGGATGACGCATCAATCCATCGCCTAAATTCATTCCAAAAATTGAAGTTGTTTCTATTCCATACGTTTGTTCGTAAACACCTGTTAAAAAGCACCCGATTCGACCAATTATCATCGCTAAAATTAATGGAAAAACAATCAAATCGCCTGTACTTTCTTTGTGACCAATTATTTTTTTTGTTAACTCAACACCAATTAAACCAAGGGTCAATCCTCCTACAATTGTATTACTTGTCCAGAAAAAGAGAAATTGATTTTCTGCATCCAAAAAAGCTTGAGGATTTTCTAATGTTCCAATTATTTTGGATCCCAAAAGTGCACCAACTAAAGCGCCAATAATAATACCGAAAGATTGAATTGTAGACAAACTTGATTTGTTACGTTTTCGAAGAAATGCATAATAACGCATCGCAATAAAAATTCCGACCGATTCGAGAATAGGATGAATTAAGACCGAATGTCCAAAAATTTCGATGGATACAGGAAAATCTATTGTCACAAATTAATTAGGTTTTGAGTAAAAGTAATTGATTTTATAGAAATAAAAAAAGCGATGTTGAACATCGCTTTTCGTTTATATTTTGAAAATTTTCTTATCTAAATTTAGAAAAATCTCTTGGACGTTTTTCTAAGAATGCATTACGACCTTCTACAGCTTCTTCTGTTCCGTATGCAAAACGTGTTGTTTCTCCTGCAAAAATTTGTTGTCCAACTAAACCATCGTCCACTAAATTGAATGCATATTTCAACATTTTAATTGCCGTTGGCGATTTTGTTAAAATCTCTTGTGCCCAATCAAAAGCAACTTGTTCTAACTCATCATGTGGAACAACTAAATTAACCATTCCCATATCGTAAGCCTCTTGTGCAGAGTAATTCAATCCTAAGAAAAAGATTTCGCGCGCACGTTTTTGACCAACTTGTTTAGCCAAATAAGCCGAACCGTAACCACCATCAAATGAAGCTACATCAGCATCAGTTTGTTTGAAGATTGCGTGCTCTTTGGAAGCTAATGTCATATCACAAACCACGTGCAAAGAATGTCCTCCACCTACTGCCCAACCGTTTACCACAGCTACAACAACTTTAGTCGAAAAACGAATCAAACGCTGAACTTCTAAAATATTCAAACGTCCAACACCATCTTGTCCTTCATAACCTTTTGCACCACGAACTCGTTGATCTCCTCCAGAACAGAAAGCCCAACCACCGTCTTTTGCAGATGGTCCTTCTCCTGTCAATAAAATTACACCAACTTCACGGTCTTCTTCTGCTAATTGAAAAGCATCTAATAATTCGAAAACAGTTTTCGGACGAAATGCATTACGAACTTCAGGACGATTAAATGCAATACGCATTACACCATCACATTTCTTGAACGTGATATCTTCGTACTCCTTTACCGTTTGCCAATTGATTGTTGCCATTATATATTTTGTTTTTTGATTAAAAATTTAACTTTTCGAAATTAAGGCTTTTCTATTAATTAAGAATAAAGTTAATAAAACTATAGGTTATTTTTTAATTTGATTTCACCAACAACTCTCCTATTGTTTTTGATTTCAATTCTGTTTCTCGCCATTCATTTTCCGGAATAGAATCAGGCATTATACCTCCTCCAACATATAAATTAACTTTATTCGAAAAGATTTTCGCACATCGAAGATTCACAAAATACTCTGATTCTGTTTTATTTTGAAAACCCATAAAACCTGCATAAAAAGTACGATCATATCCTTCATTTTTTAGAATAAAATCTTTTGATAAATCTTTTGGCATTCCTCCTACAGCAGGTGTTGGATGCAAGGCTTTCAACAAATCATACAGTTGTGATTTATCTTTTAATTGAGCTGAAATAAATGATTTCAAATGTTCAAAAAAACCAGCATTTACAGAAAATGGACCATCAACATCGATGTAAGATGTATAAGGTTCTAAAGTTGACGAAATATAATCGGTTACCACTTGTTGTTCGTGATATTCTTTCTCTGTCCATTCATCTTCTTTTGCTTTTGTTCCAGCCAAAGAAACAGTTTGTATAAATTGGTTATTTTCTTTCAATAAAAGTTCTGGCGAAGCTCCAATCCAACAACCTTCTTCTGCATCAAATCGCAAATACACATAGGCATTTGGATAATGTTGATGTAAATTTTTGAAAGTTTCAACTAAATTAATATTCGTTTCTGGAAGTGAATTGATTCGACTAATTACAATTTTTTTAGTTGGTGAATCACTTTGTAATTCTTGAACTGTTTTTTGAATTAAATCAATATAATTTTCATACGAAATAGCTTCATTTTGATCAGATTCTGGTAGAGAAAGTTCGAAATTTGGTAATTCATCAATCGAAATTTCTATAACCTCATCATCATTAAATTCAACCAATTTTGTATTATCGAAACTATTACAAATAAACTTATTATCCGATTCAGAATCTTTATTTTCCCACAACTCCACTTGTGTAGAATTTGGTTTTCTAAAAAGAAGAAATTGTTTTTGATTCTGAATTAATCTTTCAAGTTTATCTTGAAATTTTTTAAACATGTTTTTTAGAAATAATGGCGTTTGTTAAATGTGTATAACAGATTAATTTATCGTTTTCATCTTTGATTTCGATCTTAATCAAATGCGAAGTACGACCTTGTTTTACAACTGTTGCATGCCCAAAAATTATTCCTTCCTTCTTTGGACGAAGATGATTTGCGTCAACATGTTGACCAACCGCCACAAAATCATCAGAATTTAGAATAACATTAGACAAAGTACTTCCCAACGTTTCTGCCAAAACGATAGAAGCGCCGCCGTGCAACAAACCAAAAGGCTGATGAACTTTAGGTGTTACAGGCATTTTTCCTGATAAAAAATCTTCTCCAACTGCCGTAAATTCTATATCTAAAGTTTCAAGTAATGTATTTTTCGACATTTCGTTGAACTTCTGTAAAATATCTTGTTCGTTCATGATTTAATGTATTTTTGGGTTATAAAGTGCTGGATGTTTCGCCGTAACATCTTTGTAAAAATCTTGAATTTCATCCATCACATCTTCTAAAGTTCTGTTTTCTGTATCCACAATTTTTGAAATTCCAGCTCGTTTTTTCTTGAAATCACAATAAGCCAAAACAATCGGAACATCTGCTTTTTGTGCGATATAGAAAAATCCATTTTTCCATTTTTCTGCACGAGAACGTGTTCCTTCTGGTGTATTGATTAAATATAATTTATCTGATTTTTTTAAAATATCTGAAGCAAAATCAACCATATTATGTCGTTGTGAACGATCAATTCCGATTCCGCCCATTTTCTTGATAAAATATCCATACCAAGGCTTTGTCCAAGCATCTTTGATAAACATTTTCATTGGAATTCCCATTTGCCAAAAAGCCAAAATAGTGTAGTAAAAATCCCAATTGGAAGTGTGCGGAGCGCAAACCAAAACGCATTTATCTACTTTCGATAAATCGAGATGATTATCTAATTTCCAACCACCTAATGAGTACAAAAGTTTACCTAAAAATTTTTTCATAAAATGATGCTTTATGCATTTGCAAACATACAAAACTCGAAACGGATATTAGTCAAAGTAACCAAAAATAAAAAGAGACATTCCGAAATGAAATGTCTCTTTTTGAATATTATTAATTAAAATACTTCTTAAGTCTATGCAAAGAAATCAACGATTATTTGAATGATTTCTGTAGTTAATGTTAATAGAATCTGTATCATCTTTATAGTGTATTTCTTGGTTTGATTTTTCTTTTTTGTTTTCAGTTCTTGGTAAATTTAGTCCTACTGAACCGTCTTTACTTTCGACACGAATACCATTTTTATCAATTCTAACTCTCGCCGAATCGTTTCCGTCATTTACATTTATGTTTAGATCCTCTGAATCAAGATTGATATCGTCCTCAGAATCTGAATCTTTTTGACAATTCAAACATACGAATTTTTTTCCATTATATCCAAAATAATTGTTATTCACATCGTTAATATAATCTGTATCATATTGTCCAGAACGCAGATTTACTGAGTTAGATTTTTTAACAAATACTACTTTATTTTTAGGAACATAAATTTTGATATCAACTGTTTGCTCTCTAAACTTACCATCTTTAGGAATTTTAACGAAATTATCTAAATTTAACTTGTTTCCATTCAATTGATAATTGTATTTAATCGACTCTAAATTACGCTTCGCTTCTTCCTTGCTTCCTCCTTTTGATGAGTAACGAATTTCTAAATGAATGTTATTATCATTGCTTTCTTCGATATCAAAAGTTTTATAAATCGGAATAACTAAATTTCCATTTTCATCAATCAATTGTTCTAATTTATTAAAACCGCTGTATTTGTAATTACCGTCTTCGTTATTTACAAATTGAATTTGAAGTGTATCTGATGGAATATTTAAAATTTTATCCTCAGTCATTTCAACATTACTTCTAAATTTACTTGCTGTACTTACCGAAATTCCAATGATTGCAAATAATGCAACAAACCAAAGAGCGATTGATCCAAAGATAACTGCTTTGCTTACTTTAACTTTATTCCAGAAACATTTTACACCTAAAATTGTCAATAAAACACCTGGAATTACCATTAATATTCCTCCAAATATTTTGGCTGCCATACTCATCCATTCTTCTTCAACAAGGTAACCGAATAATTCTGTTGGCATTTCTGTCCAAGTTGTAAAGAAGAAAAAGAATCCTCCAATGATTAATCCAATTCCTGAACTTAAAATGATAAATCCGATGAACCAAAGTAAAATTCGACCAAAAACGCCAAAGGCTCCACCTAATTTATTACTTAATTCTTTGCTTCCGCTTACTACAGCTTCACTGGCTTGTTCTACGTTTTTTTTTAATGTATCAATGTTTGCTGGTTGTCCGTACATCTGTAACTTCTCTGATGTAGTTTTTGCTTTTGGAACAAAAATTAACAAGATAAAGTAGCAAAACAAAACCAATAAAAATGATACACCAGCTGTGAAAATTCCTAAAATTCCCAGAACTAACCAAATAGAACGTACAAACCAAGGATCTACACCTATGTAATGCGCCAAACCAGAGGACAATCCTGTTACAATTGTATCATCTGGATCGCGGTACAAACGTTTCGCACCAGTTTGTTGTCCTCCATACGATTGATTATTTGACGAATAATTGTACGATGAATTTGTAGACGTTTTTTCGTTCTCTTCATCTTCTTCAACTTTGTATTGATCTGGATGTCCCATCGTAGCAATTACAAAATTGATATCATCTTCGTTTACGACTTCTCTAAATTTTAATCGCTCACGAAATAATTCAGAAATACGGATTTCTACATCTTCAATAATATCTTCTACACCTTCCGTTCCTCTCAACGAAGTTTTTACATCTTGTAAATAGGTCTTTAATTTATTATAGGCGATTTCGTCTAACACGAAAGAAAATCCTCCTATACTTATTGATACTGTTTTATCCATTTTTGTGCGTTTCTGTGGTTACTTTATTCACGGCTTCAATTAACTGTTCCCAAGTTTCAGCTAATTCTTTTAAAAAATTTTCACCTAACTCTGTAAGTGCATAATATTTGCGAGGTGGTCCTGACGTTGATTCTTCCCAGCGATACTGTAAAAGGTCATCATTTTTAAGTCTTGTCAAAAGCGGATATAATGTTCCTTCAACAACAATCATCTCTGCTTTTTTCAATTCGTCTATGATATCAGATGCATACGCATCTCCTTTTTTGATAATGCTGAGAATACAATATTCCAGTACACCTTTTCGCATCTGAACTTTTGTTTTCTCTATATTCATAAGAACGGCTTGTTTTATTTTGTTATACAAATATATATAAAAGTTTTAGTATTATGTAAAACAAAGTACTGAATTATTTTTAGTATTATAAATAAAAAACACAACAATCGGTCTGTTTATCAAGGTTGTTGAATTAATATTTTTTAAAAGTTTTTTAAGAATCTTTTAAAATCGATATTTTTTTGATGAAAAAGAGCCTTATTTTATTTTGAAAATTATTAACTATCATTTAAAAATCACCTTCAAAAATCACTCATTCTACTTGAATTAGTTTTATTACCTTTGTCAAAAATCGAGCTCACACAATGAAAAAAATTATAGGAAGTGCAATGCTTTTAGGTGCATTTTTAGCTTCAGAAAGTGCTTTAGCTTGGGGATTAACAGGTCACCGAGTGGTTTCTCAGATTGCAGAACAACACATTAGCAAGAAAACTCGTAAAGAAATTACAAAAATTATTGGTCCACAAAAGTTAGCTTATTGGGCAAACTGGCCAGATTTTATCAAGTCTGATGATTCTTGGAAACATGCAGATTCTTATCACTATGTTAACATTCCTGGAGATTTAAATCGTCAACAATTTGATGCTGCTTTAGAGCAAACTTCAGATGAAAACATGTACAAAAAAGGTTTGTTTTTAATGAATGAATTAAAAAACAATAAAAACCTTACAATCGAGCAAAAACAACACGATTTATATTTCTTGATTCACATTCTTGGAGATGCACATCAACCACTTCACGTTGGTCGTCCAGATGATTTGGGAGGAAATCGTATCAAAGTTGAATGGTTCCGTGATAAAGTAAATATCCACACCGTTTGGGATTCTAAATTGGTAGATTACGAAAACTATTCGTACACAGAATATTCTAATTTATTGGATATTGCGTCAAAAGAACGTCAAAAAGCAATGAAAGAAGGTACTTATGCTGATTGGATTTATGGTTCGTACATTCTTGCAAACAATATCTATGCAGGAGTAAAAATGGACGATAAATTAGGTTATCGTTACCATTTTGATAATAAATTTATCATCGAAGATCAACTGTTAAAAGGAGGAATTCGTTTAGCAAAAGTTTTAGACGATGTATTCAAATAAAATAGATTTTTAGATCATTCTAAAATAAATTCAAATCCTGAAAAGTCAATTTTTCAGGATTTTTTATGCGTTAAATTTAATATTCGGACTTTTTGACATTTAATAAATTACAAAACAAGTCATTTTGTCCGATAAAATCATTTTGCATGTAATTTGAAAAGAAGTAAGCATGAACAATGAAATCAAAAATTTAAACATACAAGACATGAATACAGTTAGAAAAAACAGAGCAAATTATTTTCCTTTTGGATTTGAAAATGCAATGCGTCCAAAATTTGAAACTTTTGTAAATTCTCAAAATCAATTTCCTGCAGTAAATATCAAAGAAAACGAAGATAGTTTCGAGATTTTATTAGCTGCACCAGGTTTAAACAAAGAAGACTTTTCAATTGAAATTGATGAAAATATTTTGAAAATTTCATCAGAATTTAAACAAAATGAAGAAGTAAAAGATGAAAAATTTTCGAGAAGAGAATTTAATTTTTCAAGTTTCAAAAGAGCATTTACATTGCCAGAAACCATAAACGAAGACAAAATAGAAGCTTCTTATGTAAACGGAATTTTACAATTAGTTTTACCTAAAAAAGAAGAAGCTTTACCAAAAGAAAAACGTAGCATACAAATTTCATAGATATAGTTAATTTTAGTTGGTTATTAAATCCTCAATTCTTCGGAGTTGAGGATTTTTGTTTAAATCAAATTTATAATTTTATCATTTCCTCAAAAACAATGTTCAAAAAAGTAACTATTTTATCGAAAACGGAATGAAAAAGTTCTTAACAAAAACACTTAATAATTTTTAGAAAAAAGTGCTTTTTAGTGAAAATTATTAAAAACTAATCTTTTACATTTACAAAAGACTAAAATTCAACTATGCACAAAAACATTTTATCTACAATAACTTACGTTGTAAAAACACGTTTTTGCACAAGCTCAAAAGAATTTCAAATAACTGAATTTAATTCGGATAATGGATTAAAAAACAGGTTGGATGCTTTTAGTTTTCTTCAAAATTACATCGAAATTATTTCAAATGAAGGTTTACTACAAATCGAAAGTAATTTCATTCAACCAAAAGCAATTGATCGAATAAATACTGAAATCAATTTTCCTAACGAAAATAATTATAAACGTTTAAAACTAGTTAATCAAGAAGCTATTTTTATCACTCCAAATGAAACTATTTTTCCTTACGGAATTAGTTTGTCTTTTGTTTTAAATGAAGATTTCGATACTTTAAAAAAAGACAACGAATATGAAATTTATTCTTTAAAAAATTTTGAACAAATTAATTATTCTGAACAACTTAATCATTTAATAATCGAATATAAATTACTGAAAAACTTAGGTTTTGAAGAACAAATAGATGCAATAAAATTAAATAAATATCTATTCTCAAATTTTGATATTGAAGATAATCATTTTGAAATTTTAGACACACCTTTTTTGTGGAATAACCCAACAAGACAATTTTTTATAAATAATATTTCGAACCGCGAATTTATTCTAGATTGTCTTTACGATCATCTTTTTCATTATCAAGATTTTGATTATGTTCAGTTTTTAGAAAAGAATTGTCCGAAAGAAATTGAAAAAAATATTTATGCAATGCTGCATGGTCAGGGAGGTTTATTATTTGTTGGTTATCATCCAGAAAATTTAACCGAAAGTATTATGAGCGATATCGAATTAATTAATTATTACAATTTACTTGATGCAAATTTTTCTCAGGACGAATATTTGTATAAAAATATTAATTTACAAATATTTAGTTTCAATGATTTTCCTGTTTTAGCAATTACGGTTTTTCCATTAAATGAAGAATCAAAAAAGAGTCATGCGTATAACCCTGATAAAATATTTGTACTGCAAAATAATCGATTCATTAAGATGAAAGATAATTAAAAAACAATATTATATTTTCAAAAAAACACAAATACATGAAAGACATCTACGGATGTCTTTTTTTATTTCACAAAATATTCTATTTTAGACCTAATTTGTAAAATTTATCACACGAAATTACTTTAGTTATGAAATTGATTAACACATTAACCTACTCTACAATCGTATTATCGTCTATTGCAGTGCATGCGCAAGCACAAGAGAAATTAGATCCAACTGTACAAAGTTTTGTAACCGAAATTCAAAATAATTCGCAGTTGAAGAAAATTTCGCACGAATTATTAGATGGAATCGGACCTCGTTTAGTAGGAACTCCGCAAATGGATCAAGCAGGAGAATGGGCAATTAAAACGTTGAAATCTTGGGGAATTGATGCACGCCGTGAAGATTATGGAACATGGAAAGCATGGGAGCGCGGAATAACGCATGTTGATATGACGTATCCAAGAGCAAAATCTATCGAAGCTACGCAATTAGCATGGTCACCATCAACTAAAAAAGCTGTGAATGCAGATGCTATTGCAATGCCAGTTTTCAAAACAAAAGCCGAATTTGATGCGTGGTTACCTTCTGTAAAAGGAAAAGTTGTTTTGATGTCTCAAAACCAATCATATGGACGTTCTGATTATCAATACAAAGATTTTGGTTTAGAGGATTTGTATAAAAAAGTTACTGAAACAAGAAAAGCTGAAGCTGAAGCTTGGGCAAATTCTATCAAAGTAACAGGTTACAACAACAATACACTTCCAGAAGTTTTTGAGAAAAATGGAGCTGCAGCAGTTGCAATTTCTTATTGGACAGGAATTATGGGTGCAAATAGAATTTTTGGTGCAAAAACGAAAACGATCCCAATGTTAGATATTTCTAATGAAGATTACGGAATGTTATATCGTTTAGCTGAAAATGGAACTGCTCCGAAATTGACTGTTAATGCACAATCTAAACACAATGGAGTTGCGAAAACATTCAATATTATTGGAGAAATTAAAGGAAAAGAAAAACCAAACGAGTACATTATTCTTTCTGCTCACTTCGATTCTTGGGATGGTGCGCAAGGTGCGACAGACAACGGAACTGGTACTATCACAATGATGGAAACGATTCGTACAATCAAAAAATTATATCCAAATAACAAACGTACAATTTTGATTTGTTTATGGGGAAGTGAAGAACAAGGATTGAATGGTTCTCGTGCTTTTGTAGAAGATCATCCAGAAATTATTAAAAACACTCAAGCTGTATTTAATCAAGATAATGGAACTGGACGTGTAGTAAACATCAACGGTTCTGGATACGAAAAATCATACGAATATATGACGCGTTGGTTACAAGCTGTTCCTAATTTTATTACGAAAGAAATCAAGACAGATTTCCCTGGAATGCCAAGTGGTGGAGGTTCGGATCATGCATCTTTTATCGCTGCAGGAGCGCCAGCTTTCGGACTTAGTTCGTTAAATTGGGGTTACGGTACGTATACTTGGCACACAAACAAAGATACGTATGATAAAATCGTTTTTGAGGAAGTACAAACAAATGCAATTTTGAGTGCAACTTTAACTATGATGGCAGATCAAGAAAAAGATTTAGTAAGTCGTGAGCGTCGTGTTTTACCTACTGGTAAAGATGGAAAACAGCAAGAATGGCCAGAGGTTAAAAGCCCTGCAAGAAATTCTGACACTTATTTAAAATAAAATATTTTCAAATAAAAAGTCCGCTTTCAGTGGACTTTTTTATTTTATCTATTTAACTTTCTCTATAATCAACAAACGTAATTGGTTTTCTACTTTCTGGTTTGAAAACAATTGGTTGTAATTCTTCAAAAGTTTCAAATTTAATAGAAGGCGTTACGCGTAATTTTGCTCTGAAATAATCTTTTATTTTCGCTAAAAAATCATCGGTTTCATCTGTCGAAACTAATCGAATTAAAATTTCATCTGTACCAAATTCATTCGAATAAATTTCGATTAAATGTAATTTGATTTCATCAAAATGATTCAAAATATCATGTAAAGCTGGCGGATACAAAGTTGTCCCTTTGTACTTTATCATATGTTGTTTTCGTCCTTCAACTGGTCCTAATCTATACGAATTACTTCCACATTTACATTTATCGGAATGTTTTCGTAACAAATCACCTGTTTTAAAACGCAACAAAGGCATTCCTTCTATTCCTAAAGTTGTAATTGTCAATTCACCCAATTCGCCATCTTCTACAACTTCATTATTCTCGTCTAAAATTTCTGTGATAATCAAATCTGGCTGATGATGTCCTCCTACCGATTCATTACATTCTGTAAACGCAGTTCCCATCTCAGTTGAAGCATAAGTCGAAAAAAGTTGAATATCCCATTTCGAATTTATTTTTTGCGTCAACAAAGACGGATTCAAATCTTTATCACGCAACGACTCACCAATACACAAAACCGCTTTTACGGATGAATTTTGATAATCGATGTTATTTTTTTCTGCGTAATCTAACATTTTTAGCAAAAAAGATGGAACAGCAACCAAAAATTTAGGTTGATATTTTAAAATAGAATCCCATTGCAATTGCGGAACTCCAGCGCCAACACGAATAACCCCTGCACCTATTTTTCTCAAACCAAGAAAATACGCCAAACCAGCCATAAAACGACGATCAATCGTTGTCATCAATTGTACAACATCACCTTTTTGAACACCAATTCGTTGAAAAGAATTCATTTCATTTGTAGCCAAACGATCCAAATCTTTATCCGTCAAACCAAATGTTACAGGATCACCCAACGTTCCAGAAGTTGTGGAATAATCAATAATTTCAGTTGGCGGAACACACAAAAAATCAAAATTATATTGCTGCAAATCATTCTTCGTTGTAACAGGAATTAATTTTAAATCTTCTGTTGTTTGAATAGATTGCCAATCAATTTGATGTTTTTTGAATAAATCTTGATAAAATTTGGAATGCGTCGCAAGATATTTAATCTGTTCTTGAAGCTTCTGATTTTGAAATTCTTTAATCTCTTCTATAGATTGAAGTTCTATGGATGTTAACGCATTTTTCGAGAACATTTGGATAATTTTTTCTGAATTTTATTTCGATCAGGAACTGTAGTCACCTCCTTTGTCAATGCTAATTTATAATAAAAACTCGCTTGTTGATAATCTTTCTGCTGAAAATAATAATCGCCAACTTTGTCATAAACCAACCAAAAATCAGGATTATTCTGAATATAACTTGTTAAAAAAGTTTCCTCAATCTTCTTATTTTCTTTTATCAACTTGTTGATTTCATGCGTTTGCTCACGATATTTTTCATAATTAGAATAATCATCAGATAAGACAAACGTATCTTTTTCAATTCTCAAACTATCTACATTTAACGTATAATTTGAAATAGAATCATTAAAAATTTTATTCAAATCATAAGCTGTAAATTCGCCTAATTGATATGGATTTGACGAAACCCAAACCAATCGTTTATCTGGTTGAAAAACAACTGCGTGATGCGCCAATAATTGATTCAAAGCCTTTTCATTTCCGTAACCTAATTTGGTATTTTTCAAACCATTTGTATCTCGTAACAATTCAATCATTTTAGTTGGATTCAGTTTATTTTCATTCGAAAGATGCTCTTCAATTTTTTCGAAACGATAAACCGAATGACTTTCCTCTTTCTGCGTATTATTTCGCTTATCATCCGAATAAACATCACTCTGAAAATGGTTCGTACAAGCTAAATAAGGTTGATTTTGAACTTCATAAACACCAAACTTTTTAGGAGAAATTTCTATCAACACCACACGATGATCTTTTGCACTACCAATCATCATACTCTCAGAGACGAAAACCTTTTTAGTTTTTGCTATTTCAACCGCTTCATCAATCGTTGAGGCATATTGTAAAACTTCTAAAGCAACGAGAGAAATGGGCGTTTTTGCTTTAAGTGGGATAGAAGATTTTCCCGCATTTATCGTTACTGTAAGCCCTTCCAAATTCATTCCAGACGAAACACCAATCATTCCGCCCCAAGTCACCGACATATAGGGATAACCAGAATTTGGCTTGACAAACGAAATTATTTTATTCTTGGCAAAATCATCATTTGCATAAAAATCAAAATTCCGACCAATCAATAAACCTCCGTCTTCAGATTTATTATCCCAAACAGCCAAAGATGAACAACCAACCAACATCAAATCATGCATAGCATGTCCTATATCGTGCGCTCCATGCAAAAAAAGATTGCGGTTATATTTGTCTATTAACGAATCGTAGCGGCTATTTGCAGACTCAGAAAGTCCATAAATTTGTGCTTTATATTCATTATTGACATATTTATGTAAATCTCGATTATAATATTTGAGTACTTTGAAAAGAAATTTTCTACGCTTTTCAGAAGGAATAAAATCAGTTATCAAATTCATAAAAGATTGCTCTTGAAAAGCATATAATTCTTTCGTTAAAACACCTGTTTTTTGACCAATTTCTAACGGATCTCCGGAAACAAAAAGTTCCCAATTCTGGGTTTTATTTTTCTTTAAAAAATTATTATCAATGTAAAAAAGTGAATCATTGATTTCATTTCTACTGTATTGTTTTGATTGAAAAGTAGACAAATCAGGACGATTTTCTAAACTTTTTCGAACACCACAAGATATAAGCGTAAAAAAAATAAACGTAAAAAAGTAAATGGTTTTATTCATTCGCATTTAGTTTTATTTCACGATGAACTTTGTTCATTAAATAGTCAGCGCCAAGGATTTCGCAACAAGTTACAAATGCACCAACCGTCACACCCAAAACTCCATGAACACGGACATTTTGACCAGTAAAAAACACATTTTTCACTTTAGATCTTGGCGAGATAAATGTTTTCATCGGATGATTACTATCTTTCAAATACCCATACATATTTCCTTTTTCAGAACCAATAAAATCGCGATAAGATAAAGGCGTAGAAGTATGAATTGAAGAAATTTTTTCTCTAATATCAGGAAATTTTTTCTCTAATTTACGAATGATTAATTCCGTTTTCTGACGTTTAAATTCCTCATATTCCTCTCCTCTTTTCCCATAATTATCGTTAGTCTCAACATTATACGATTCTTCCCATTTTTGTACTTCATCAAACGTCATATACGTCATAACCGTCATACTTTCTGAATATTCTTCATCTTTTTGATCCATACTAAATGTTGCAATGTATGTATTTGGCCAATCATTTGTAGGTTTATCGTAACTATCCCACACATCATTTATTGAGTTAAAATGATAAATATTATGATTAATATAGGAAAAACTTTTTGGCTTAAAAACAATATAAATAGTAAATGCAGACGGCGTTACTTCCAAGCTTTTGACACGTCGAGAAAATGGTTTACCAAACTTACGCTCTCCTAACATGTCTATTGTTTTTTTAATGTCAATATTCGAAATGAATAAATCGCCAAAGAAACGTTTTCCTTTTGTTGTTTCACAACCAATTACTTCTTCATTTTCGTTCTGAACAAATGATTTTATTTCTTGATATTTATAAATTTCTCCGCCATATTTCTTCAATTCTTTGATCAAAAGTTTTGCAATTTGACTTCCTCCATTTACACATCGCCAAGCCGAATGTATATAAGAGTTAACCGAAAGCGCATGAATATACAAAGGTGTTTTCTCTGATTGCCCTACATAAAGAAAATTATTTCCCACCAAAACCGCTTTCAAACGCTCATCTGTAAAAACAGAATCAATATATTCTTTCGCATTAATCGACAAAAAATCTTCTTCATCTGCAAAGGTTCCAATATTCAAATTATACATTGGAAAAGCAGAACAAATTTCCTCTAATTTTTTGCTATATTGGATTAAATTTTCTCGCTCTTCAGGAAAAAAAACAGCTAATTGTTCTACAAAATTCTGATATGTTTGCGCAATTGGATATTCTTGAGAATCATCATCAAACGAAATCATATCAAAACCATTTTTATCCAACTGACGCAATTTCAATTTATCGGATATATTCAAATAACTGAAATAGTTATACAAATTTTCTCCTTTATCTAAACCTCCAATATAATGAACACCAGTATCAAAAATTGTCTTGTTTCGAACAAAAGTTTGTAAGTTTCCTCCAAACTGATTATTCTTTTCCAACACCACAACTTTTTTCCCTTCTTTTGCCAAAATAAGCGCAGAAACAAGTCCACCTAAACCACTACCAATCACTACTACATCGTAATGAGGTTCAGAATTATTTTGTGTAAACTGTGTATTCATTTGTTTCGGTTTGTTGGGCAAAACTTGTAAAAAGTGATTCGTTAATATTTCTATTCTTTAAAACAACAATTTTCACAAATTGATTTATTGTTTCTTGATAAATATTTTCAATATCAGTTGAAATTAAAAGCGTCATATATTCATCTATAACGTCAAAGTTAGGACGATATTCTAACGAACGGATTTTTATAATATAATTTGTTCCAGCAACCTCTCGCTTTTCTTCCTCTTTTACAAACGTTATTATTTTTCGGTTGAATTGTTGCATCAACAATAAAAAATCAATTTGTCCAAAATCATTCGAAAAATGTACAATTCTTTCATCTTTTGTAAATGCATTATTTAATTGATGATAAACAGATTTATTTAATTTAAAATCCTTTTTTACAGCTTGAATAATTTCAGATTCTTTGTATAAAAAACTTAAAAATAATTTCTGTTTCCAATAATTTTCATCTTCATATTGATTTCGAATTTCTTGAAAATTAGCTTTAAATTCTTTACTGATTTTTTTCGTTCGCTCCGAATAATTCAAACCACAATTTTCATCATTCCAAGCAATTCTTTTACCTATTATTGAATAAATATGTCCATCAAAAATTAAAAATTCTCCTTTTGGAATAATTTCAGAATTCCCATGAATATAAATTGGTAAAATATCAAGTTGTAATTTCTCCGCCAAATAAAATGCACCTTTGTGAAAACGATTTATATTATTCGTTCGAGAACGCGTTCCTTCAGGGAAAATCATTAACGAAAACTCATTCCCAATTCGAGTTTTAATCTCTTCAATATTATTTTCAACACCATTTGAAACAGGATAAAAACCAGCCATTTTCACGGCACGACCAAAAATTGGCGATTTGTAAACCCAATCGTTCACTAAGAACACAATTTTAGGCGTACACATTCCAATCGCCAACGTATCCAAAAACGAAGTGTGATTCGCGATTATGATTGACTGTTTCTTAAAATCTTCTTGATTTGGATTAATAATTTTCTTGACAACCGTTGGTTTTAACATCAACACAGATTTCATAAAAGTTGACATTCCCCAACCAAAAAGTCCATATTTTTTTTCTTTCGTGATTGGTAAAATAAGCATCAAAAATCGAAGAATTAAAGACGTTATTGTACCAAATAATCCAAAATAAATGAAGAAAATCCCACTTTGAATTGCCAACCACAATGTCATTGGAGATTTACCTATTTTAGGACGATTCGAAATAAAAAATCGAAATAAAATTGGGTAGAAAATAAACGTAATCACTAATGCTGCAACTACTCCAACCAAAGAAACTGATGCAATTGATTTCAACGCTGGATGTTTGGCAAAAATTAACGCTCCAATTGCTAAAATTGTCGTGATAACTGCTAACAAAATCGAAGTTCGATAAGTAGGCATTTCATCTTTTCCAGTCGTATATTCTTTTTGTAAAGCACTCGTCATAAAAATACTAAAATCGACACCATGACCAAAAACCAACGTACAAACAATACTACTGAAAATATTGAATTTGATATCAAAAAGTCCCATCAATCCAGCTGTAACCAAACCTGATAATGCGATAGGAATCGCGCTAATAATAACCAATTCTATACGTCGAAAGAAATACCACAATATTAATAAAACAGCAATAAACGAATAATTGACAAGGTTATTAAAATCAGTAACTAAATTTCCTAAAAAGTTTTCGTTTAACTGTTTGCGATCAATTACAATTGTTTCTTTATTATGATATTGTTTGATGAAATTTTCTCGGCTTTCTTCCTTTAATTTGACTAAAGTAGAAATCGTATAAAAACCATTTTTTTGCGAAACAAATTCTTCAAAAAGCGATGGATTAAACGCGCGATAATCTTCTAATTTTAAAGGTTGATATGCTTTATCAAAAATTGAGAAAAATTGATTATAAATTTCTTCTTTGAAACCATATTTTTTTCCATCCTTGATAAATTCATTCTTTACAAAATTCACTTTTTCTAAATTCCAGAAATTTTCCCAATCTTTTATTTTTTCTTGTTGAACAGAAGTTGGTAAAACCAATGATTGAATCGAATTATAACTTAAAATCTCATCCTTATTTTCTGCTTGCTCAAGCTTATTTGTTAACGCAATATTTTGATTTAAAACATCTTCTACATTATTTCCATAATTAACTACATACAACGATTTTGAGATAGAATTAGACGAAGTCTCTAACTTTTGTTCCGCTATTTTTTGATCGGTTGGAACGTAATTTAATTTAGATAAATCTTTGTCAAAATTGACATTATTAAACGTAAAACAACTCACTATAATCAAAAGAACACAAGCACCAATCAATATCTTGTTATTATGAAATGAAAAGAACGCTAACTTCTCTATTATTGAAGAATTATTTTCAACAGCATCTTCTTTCGGATGATACAAATGTGGAATAATCAATAAAGAAAAAACACCAGAAACAATAACTGTTATTCCAGCAAAAATTCCTAAATCTTTCAACACATCCGATTTCACAAAAAGTAAACACAAAAATGCAATCGCTGTAGTTGTACAGCTCATGATAAGCGGTTTTGTAATCTCCTTAAACAATGTTTTAGAATCGCTATTGTGCTTATAATGCGTCATGATATGCAACGAATAATCAATCGTTATTCCTAATAAAACTGCTCCAATACTCAAAGAAATTGCAGAAATTGTACCTTGAATAAAATACAAAAGTGCCAAAGCAAAGAAAAAACCAAAAACGGAAGGAATAAAAATAATTATCGGAATGTAAATTTTTCGATAAAATACAATTAAAATGACCATTAATGTAATCATCGAAATCAAAACAGTTGTAATAATATCTTGTTTAATTTGCTCTGCATTTGCTACCGCAATAAAACTTGAACCGAAATAACTTAATGTTGATTTTCCGCTATATTCAGGATTTAAATGCTGTTGAATTTCCTCTAATCGATTGACAAATTCGGTATTATGTTCTGTTTCACTTCCTGAAAATTTAGGATTGATAAAAAGAAATAATTTCGAATGATCTTTCGTTACAATAAATCCATTGTAAACCTCGAAATCATCCGTCAAATTCTTTTCTTTTAAACGATTTAACGCAACAAAAGTCAATCCAAGCGGATCTTTCAACATAAACTCTTTCGAAACTATTCCAGTCGGCGTAATTAAGCTTTTGTAATTACTTTCAACAATAGAAGCTATCGAATCTTTAGACAATTTTTGCTCTAACGTTTTATAATCTTCTTTCTCTAAAAAAAGCGGTAAATTTTGATGAACAAAATCAAAAGTAGAAGCAAAATTATCTAAATCATATTGCCCCTGAATATCATTATAATAGTTATTTAACGGTTGAATACTATCTAAAAAATCAGTTGCCTGTGCCGTCATATCATCAAGCGTTCCAGCTTTATCTTTTTCGATAATCACCGCAACTTTATCCGTAAATTTTAATTGAGCAATAACCTTTGCCATTGCATCATTTTTCTCATCTTTCGGAATGATTCGCGTAATATCTTCTTCAAATTTTAGTCGATTTGCAAAAAATGCACAAGCAACTAAAAAGAGAATAAAAAACAATACACTCAACCATTTATTCGCTTTGATTTGTAAAAATATGTTATAGAAAAATTTATGCATTCTTAACCTTCTTTTGACTGAAATAAGTTAACAAAAAATAACTTACAATTCCACTAACAATACTACAAAAAGTTGCTAAAACTAGGCTTCCGACAATATAACGAAGCAGATTTTTTTTAATAATTTCGAAAGAAACTAAACTCAAATCTAAATGAAAATTGTCCTGCAAAATAAATCCACCTGTCAACAAAGAAAGATAAATAATTATCGGAATCATTGGCGGAATACTAATATTGGAACAAAAGAAACTGATCACTTTATTTAGGCGAAACATTGATGCTAAAAAAATGGATAAAAAAGTTTGAAAGCCCCAAAATGGTGCAATTCCAAGGAAAATCCCCAAAGCAATTGAAAGCGCTTTTACTTTATTACTATCATTACTTCCTAAGATATCCTCTTTAATGAATGTTCGAATATTTTTTTTTTTGAAACTGAAGAAAAAATTACGAGGTTTAATGTAAAAAATCGTCAAAAAAACCAGAAAAGTATTCAAAATACTAATTCGTGTAAAATCTTGAAATGGACGAAAATGAGATACGCGTTCGTTTGGATCGTACAAAATATCAATTGGAATATTCGTCACCTCAATTCCTTTCCAAGCTGTTCGCACAATGATTTCAATTTCAAATTCAAATTTATTTGTCCAAAACTTTTTCGGAATAAATTTCAACGGATACAAACGATAACCAGATTGCGTATCATTCAGCTTAATTCCTGTCTCAAACCAAAACCAAAAATTAGAAAACTTATTTCCAAAACTACTTTTCTTCGGAATGCCATCTTGCTCCATTTGACGACTTCCAATAATTAAAACAGGCTTATTTTTTTGCTCTAATTCTGTAATAAAATTTGGAATATCATGCGGAAAATGTTGACCATCCGAATCGATTGTCAATGCATAATGGTAGCCTTTTTCTCGCGCAGTTTTGAAACCAGTACGCAATGCATTTCCTTTTCCTTTGTTTTCGGGAAGTTCAACTACAATAAACTGTTTATGGTAATCTTTTAAAATTTCGGAAGTAGAATCCGTCGATCCGTCATTTATAACTATAATTTGATTCGCGTACTCCAAAACTCCATCAATCACACGCTTCAATGTTTTATGATTGTTGTAAGTCGGAATAAGTACACAAACTTTTTGTTCGTCTATTTTATGTCGAATAATCGAAAAATCCATTGATTAATTTAGTTTTTTCAGCTGTTGCGCTGTAAAAGTATTGTATTTTTTGGCGTAAGATTTCACCAAAGTTTTTACTTCTTTTGGCGCAGAACTATAATTTTCGACAATAAATGTTTTATCTTCTTGTATATTTTGATTGTATTTGATAAATTTTGGAATATTCTCTTGCACAATCAATCGAATTAAACGATTTTCAACATCTTTCGAGTCTTTTTTTATCGAATTATTGATCAAAGTTGCACCATCTGTAAAATATTGTTTCTTCGTTTCCTTATCTTTTATATACCTTGCTTTCAGAATTTTAGACGCTCCTTTATAGGCAATAATTGTTTGATTATCACCTGAATAATCATCTAATTTATTATACAAAATAGATACATTATTTGATGATTTCGAAGCGTTTTCAAAATCTGTTCTCAATTCGGATAAAGTTAATCCAAAAAAAAATGAAGCCGATAAAAAGATAGATAATAGAGTTTTCATTAATCCAGAACTTTATAAATTGCACTAAATTTCAACGCATTTGTCGTTTCAAAAAATGAAGAATTTTTCACTTTCACTTCATTATTTTCACAAACAACATTCAAACTCAAATCCAAAATAGGATTGATAAACGGATTTATTGTCGCCATAAATTTCACATTCGAAACTTTGGACAAAAACAAATCTTTTAAAACAAAACCTTCTGTTACTTCCTTTATAATCTGCATCATGCAAACACCAGGTGTAATTGGATTATTTGGAAAATGACCTTCGAAAACTTGATGATTTGGATTCAATTCAATTTGAACTTTAAAATTATTTTCATCAATTTTCTCAGTATTTTTAATGGTATATAGATTAGGAATAAGCATTTGTAATAGTTTTGAATTACAAATATAATCTAAAAAAAGATGATTTGTACGTTAGTTTACTCTTCCTCTAATTGTATATTTACTTTTGTAAGTGTAATACTTAAATTGAAGTGATTATGTTTAATTGAAATCTGTTTTGGAAAATCTGTTAAATCTGTCGAAAATTGGTTAATTGTTTTTATTTTATTATTCTTTAAATGAACCAATTCATTGAAATAATTTGATTCTTTCTTAGCAAAAATTAAACTCACTTCTTTTGATTTTAAAATCGTTTGATTTGTCGTTTTTATACACTCATCAACTGGAAAATCATTTTTAAAAATAGCTTGTAAATCTTCTGCAAGAGTTTTTACAACCACTTTTTTATTCAAATCTGGCATCGCATAATTCAATGTATAATCGTGGTCCGTGACTGACAAATCGAATAACGTATTCCCAAAATCAGACGTCATCACCACACGATGCGAGTTGTAACCCAATTTTTTCACAACAAAATTACCTTTCATTTCCTTTTTCATGAACGTAATCTTGAAACGGTAACTATATTCTTTATCAATTGAACTAAAATATGGATTCAAAAACTCTCTTTCATCCTTTTGTTGTTCTTGTATATCAGCAATTTTGTAAGTCGTTCCACAAGAGGTTAAAATGAAAAAACTAAGGATTAAAAACAGACGCATTTATTGTTTTATTTAAAGATTTGTTGGTAAATAAAATTTTTGTGTAATCATCCGAAGGTTCAATTAATTTGACTTCCGTAACTGTCGATTGACCTGAATAAAACGTCAACTGAATTTCTTTAATGTACTTTTTTACATCCTTTATTTTTGGTTGTAATTTCGCAATTCGAGATTTATCTGTTTTTACATAAGTTATTACAAAATCGTTTGTATCAAACAAATTTCCACTTACACTTCCTACGATTAATTGATTTAATTTTTCAAATTTTTTATTTCCTTGTAAATCTACACTCGATTTTTTTCCTTCATCATTAATATAGATTTTTCCATTGTTAAAAATCACATTATAATCAATTGGTTGAGTATAATTCCAACGCATCGCTTTCGGATTTTGCAAGTACAATTTTCCTTTCGAAACAATTGGTTTATCCAAGAAACTCATTACTTTATATTGCGTAAAATCAGCCGTCAACGTCTGTATTTTCTTAGAATCAGCTATAATATCTTTTTTGAAATTTTCAATTTCAACATTACTCATTTTACTTTCTTGCGCAAATATTGTCAAGTGAAAAAAAGTAAATAAAATGAAGATTTTAGTTTTCATATACATCAATTTTCAAGAGTTCATTTAACGGAACTACTTTATAATTTTCCTTTTGTAAAAATACGAATAATTGCTCTAAAACATTCGCCGTTTTGTCCGAAGTATCATGCATCAAAATAATCGAACCAGGCTTTATTTGACCAGTAATTCGATTCAATAATTTTTTTTCATCATTGATAACTGTATCCAAAGAACGAATGCTCCAACCAATTACATTATGTTGAGTTTTATTTAAAGCCTTTGCTATATGTGGATTCGTTACACCAAAAGGTGGTCTAAAAATTTTAGTTGTAACGTTTATTTTTTCTTTAATAAGTTGATTGGTAGAAACAATTTCTTCAACAATTTTTTCAGCAGAATAAAATCCATTTTTAGAAGAATGATGAAATGTATGATTTCCTATCAAATGCCCTGACTGATGAGTTTTTTGAAGAATTTCAGGATACTTTTCGATTTGTTTTCCAATGCAAAAAAAAGTTGCTTTTGCATTATTTTTTTCTAATATAGATAAAATTCTTGGCGTAAATTCTGTAGGTCCATCATCAAAAGTTAGAGAAATTATTTTCTCTGTATGATTATTTCCTCGATGATAAGCTTTCAAAAAATAGTTAAATCGAATTTCAAAAGCACCAAAAATCGTCAATGTTAACCATACAAAAAAAGGTTTCAATAAATAAAAAAAAGACAAACCTTTTGTAAAACAACCAATTGATAAGCAGATTAGTATAATTACAAAAAGGATTGTAGCAACTCTGAATTTCATATCGATTGAAGCAATACTAAACTTAAATCCTTGCCTTTATGCTCATTCACCAAAAGTACGTTTTTATAACTTTCAGCTTTTACATCATTCATTTTGAATTGATTTGGTAAAGTTTGATTTTTCAGCAATTCACATCCTAACACAAATCCGAAAGCAGAAGAAGTTCCAAACTCTCCAATAAAATCTTTGTATTCAAATAACTCAATTTTATTTAAGTCATTAATATTCAATAAATTTTCACCAGAAATAATCGCATCAACATCGGTTAAATTCATATGATTCAATTGAATAAATTTTAGAATTTCGGAATACAAATCTTCATATTGATTTAAAATAAAAACATCTAAAACTTTCGCATAAGAGTTTTCATTTCTCTCATTAGATAAAACACAAAAATGTGCGCCTTCACTATATTTAATTCCTTGATTATCTTTTGATTCAATCTCACCAATTAATTGTAACAACTGATATGTTCTTTCTCCAATTTCATCAATTCCACCAACCAAAACGTTATTTACTTCTTGATTTTCTACTTGTAAAAAACCATCTAAAAGCGTATTTTCAAAGGAATTAAAACCATTTGTATACGTAAAATTATACGCATTACAACCAAGATGCAGAGCAATTTGAGAGCCAACCGTATTATGTGTAGATTGAATAAAAGCCGTTGGTGTTAAAAACTCTTCTTTATTTTGAATAATATTCGTCAAAAACTTTTCGGAATCAACCAAACAACCTAAAGCCGTTCCTGTAATTATCGCTTCTGGTTGTTGAATTCCTGCTTCATTCAATGCTTTTAGTGAAGAATAAATTCCCATTTTAACTCCAGAAGCCATTCTACGACTCATCGCTGGCGAAATCATATCCTTAAGAGAAGGAGATTTTGCCTTAGTAATGGATGTTTCTAAAGGAAGAAAATCATTTGTAATTTCATCTATACATTGCGCATTTACAAAACCTAGTCCGTTTACAAATATTTCTTTCATGATTTAGAAAAAATTAAAGTTGAACAATTTCCTCCAAAACCAAACGAATTTGATAACACATATTCAATATCTTTCTTTTCCAATTTTGTAATCGGAAAGATATTCAACTCTTCAATCGGAGATTGAAAATTAAGATTTGGATAAACAAGATTATGTTGAAGACTCAACAAGCTAAAAACTGCTTCTACACTCGCAGCAGCAGCCAATGTATGACCTGTGAATGGTTTCGTAGAACTGAAATTTGGTACATTTTCTCCGAAAATTCTCTTCAAAGCTCGTCCTTCTGTTAAATCATTATTGTTTGTTGCAGTTCCATGAACATTGATATAATCAATTTCGGTTGGTTGAATAGCTGCTGTTTCAAATGCTTTTTTCATCGCCAAATACGCTCCTTCTCCATTTTCAGACGAAGCTGTTTGATGAAATGCATCGTTTGCATTTCCCGCTCCAATCAAATAACCAAGGACTTTTTTATTTGATTTTCGAATAGATTCTTCTGATTCTAAAACCAAATAAGCAGCTGCTTCACCAAGATTCAAACCTTTTCGATTTTCATCAAAAGGTTGATTAAATTCATCACTCAGAATCATCAAACTTTTGAATCCATTAATGGTAAATTTTGACAATGCATCCGTTCCACCAACAATCACTCGATCCAATTTTCCTGAATTAATCAAGCGCGCGCCATACATAATCGCATTCGCAGCCGAAGAACAAGCCGTACTAATTGTTGAAACAAAGCCTTTTAAACCGATCTCATTTGCAATTTGATTGGAAGAAGCGCCAGCATCATGACTCGAAATGTACTTCTGTTTTTCAGGCAAATTTTCATAATCCAAAAAGTAATTTTCTGTCCTATCCATTCCTCCCACACTTGTCGAAGAAATCAATCCAGTTCTGACTTCATTTACGTTTTCGATTCCTGCATTTTGCAGAGCTTCTTTCACAGCAATTAGTCCTAACATCGCTGTTCGAGAGAAATTATTATCCGGAGATAAATTTAAAAAAGTTGCTAATTCATCGTTCGATAATTTAATTTCTCCTACAAAAATTTCGTTTTTATGAATAGAATCAAAATTTTTGAGGCGTGATAAGCCATGCTTTTGATGAATTAATGAATCGAAATTCTCTTCGACATTTTTACCAATTGCCGAAATAATTCCCATTCCTGTTATTGCAACTTTTTTATGCATTATTTTGTTCTATTTTTTTCAATATAATCTGCCATTACTTCTACCGATTGAAAGATCGTTTTTCCTTCTTTTGGATCTGTAATTTTAATTCCATATTCTTTATCCAATAAAACAATCAACTCCAAAGCATCGATTGAATCTAATCCCAAACCATCTCCAAATAAAGGATCATCATTTTTGATATCCTCTACTGATACATCTTCAAGATTTAAAATTTCAATGATTTTAACTTTCAAATCGTTAATTAAATTTTCCATAGTATTTTTTATTGTTAACTAATATTGTTTTTAATCTATTAAGTACATTTTTGCTTCGTAATTACCTTGTAAATAATCTATCCAAGCCAAAACAACTTTCTTTGTTTTATTTTTTTGAATTAAATAATTCGCATACTTTTTTAATTGTTCTTCATTGAAATTTTCCGAAATAAAAAAAGCATTTTCGGTCTTCAATCGATGACGAATACTCACTTCTCCCAAACAAATATTTGCTAATGTGTAAACAAAAACTGCTGGACTCGGAAAAATTTCATCAGCAGATTGAATACTTTGTTGATGTTTCAAATCTGATTCTAAGCTCGAATTTCGATTCGCAAAAACCAATGCAATATCTTGATTTTCGTTCAATGTATTTTCATCTTTCAACAAAATTTCGGCAGCTAAAAAAGCTAATTTACTCTGATGATCCATTTTATAAAATTTTGGATAATCAATCTGGAAAGATTTGAAGAAATTTTTCGAAAATATACCAAAATCTCCTGAAGAATCTTCAAAATAAAGTTCATCATTCAACCAAACTTGTTCGTTTTTAATCTCAACTTTAGTCATTTTGAACTTTTTTTAGAATAATTACTGCATTACTTCCTCCAAAACCAGAAGAAGTTTTCAAAATAATATTGACTTCTTTTTGAAGATTTTTTTTCAAAATATTTAATGGAACTGATGTTCCTATTTCATCGAAATTATGACTTTTCAAAAGCAAATTTTCTTGTGCTTGCTTCATCGAAATAATCAATTCTAACAATCCAGAAGCTCCCAATGTATGTCCGTAAAAAGCTTTCAAACTATTTGTCGGAATCGATTCCAATTGTAAACGATTAAAAGCAATTGCCTCCATTTCATCATTATACAATGTAGCCGTTCCATGAGCCGAAATATAATCTATTTCATTTGATGAAATATTTGCCTCTTTCATTGCCGATTCTATACTCGATACCAAGCCTTCACCCGTTCGAGATGGTCCAGAAATATGATTTGCATCGTTGATTGAAGCTTCACCTAAAATCAGAAAACTATTTTCGTCTTTATTTTTTGAAAGATAAACACAAGCCGCAGCTTCGCCTAAATTTACACCTTTTCTATCTTTGTCAAATGGTTTACACAACTCAAAATCCATTGCCTGAAAAGAATTGAAACCTGTTAAAACAAAATCTGTCAATTCATCCAAAGCCAAAACATAAGCATCATCAAATTCATCCATTTCGATGAAACGTTTTGCAACATTAACTGCTAAAACTCCCGAAACACAAGCATTTGAAACAATAATTGGTTCTGTTTTAAACTCAAAATAGTTTGCAATCTTCTTTGCAAAATTTGGAATTGAAGCTTTTTCTAACGAATCAGAAAGTTGATCAATATTACCTTTTGTTGTTGAAATTACAAAAGCAGTTCGTTGTGAAATTTTGGATTTATCAATAATAGATTGAAAAGCTAAAATCCCAATTATTTCTAATCGAGTATAAATCTGATTACCTTTAACTTGCTCTTTTAAATTTAAGAAAATTTCATCATCAATTTTTCCAGCATAAAAATTCTTTAAATGTCCAAAAGAATCAATTTTAAAAACAGCAGAATTTCCTTTTACTAATTCATTCCAATTCGCTTGAATAGAATTTCCGAAAGGCGTTAAAATATTCGCACAATTAATGTAAACTTTTTCCATTACAACAATCCTACTTTTTTCTTCCATTCTTCAAAAAATGGTGGTAATGTTAACATTAAATCTCCTTCGTTGTCTAAAAAAACTTGAATCGTTTCTCCAATACAAACTAACTTTTCATCTTGATTAAAAATTTTGAATTTGTATATCATTTTAGCCGCCAAAGTATCTTCAAAAGTCGTTTCTATTCTACATATATCACCATATTTCAACGGAAATTTGTGTTCACAAACCGACTTAATAATTGGTGTTACAAATCCACTTTTCTGAATATCCAAATAACTAATCCCAAAATGACGTCCAAAAGCTTCCCTTCCATCTTCAAAATACGTGATGTAATTCCCATGCCACACAATTCCCAACGGATCGGTTTCATTGAATCGTACTGCGAAATTAGAATTATGTACTAATGTTTTAATCTTCTCTTCTGAACTTATCATAATATATAGCGGCAAACAAGGTAATAATATAGAACAAAGTTAACAAAATAATATTCGGAACAATCTGAAGAAAAGATTGATTTCGCAGGATTAAACTATAATAGCCATCAAGTGCCCAATTCATCGGTGATATTTTCGCGAAATGTTGCATAAAATCTGACATCGCAAAAACTGGAATCCAAACACCGCCTATTGCAGCTAAAATCACGACCAAAGTCGCTCCGAAAGGTGCAGATTGTTCTTGGGTTTTCGCAATTGTACCAATTAAAAGTCCTAATCCAATTGCTGCTAAAGAAGCGAATACAGTTAATCCGTAAATCGAAAATAATATACCATCCGTTTTGAAACCTGGTAAATCAATCAATGGAAAAACTAATTTAGCGACACATAAAATCATAGTAAATTGTAGTAAACTTATGATTAAATACGTGATGGTTTTTCCGATAATTTGAACAGAATAAGGCATTGGACTTGTTAATAATCGAATATGTGTGCCTAAACTTTTCTCTTTTACAATATTGATTGACAGCGGCACTACGATAAAAAATATCGCAAATAATGTCCATGCTGGCACATTATGTTGTGTAACATTTGGTTTCAAAACTGATTTAGAATCCTCAGGAACAATCTCTTGAAAATGAATAAACTTCTCATTTTGAAATCCTAAATCATTTGATCCCATTTCTTGTTGAAATGCTTTATAAATACTTTTATTCTCAGTATCTGTAATTAATTTATCCAAAACATTCGATACATTTTCTTTAAAAGCAAGCGAAGTTGCGGGATCAAAGTATAATTTAATCGTTTTTGGATTGACTTGTTGATTATATTTCACTTGCGTGCTATCAAAAGCAAATTCGTTCAAAATTTTCTCAACATTTTGATTAATTTTATAATTCAAATCTTTTGACAATCGCGCTGGTATTACAATTCCAACTTGGTATTTACCTTTAAAAACTTCGGATTTCAGTTTATCTTCCGTTAATTTTTTTCCATTTAATTCAGTTACGATTTTTAAATTTCCTGAATGAGAAATATGTTTTTTAACAATTGCGGAAATACTATCTTGATCATGATCAATAAATAGCACCGGAATACTCGCTTCGGCAAAAGAATCGTAGGTACTTTTCTGAATTTTAGTCACCGTAATAACCAAAATCAAAGGCATAATAAAAAGAATCACCAATCCGCCAATATCGCGAATGAGCAACAAAATTTCTTTCTTAATACATGCTAAAAGTTGACTCAACATATCACGATAATTTAGTTAGATTAACAAAAGCTTCCTCCAAATTATATGCATTTACTTGCTTGATTAATTCTTTCGGTTCGGCTGTTACAATCGATTTTCCTTGATTCATAATCGTAACTTGTGTACAAAAATCTTCGGCTTCTGCCATGTGATGCGAAGTGTAAACAATCGACATTCCTTGTTGATGCAATTCTTGTAAATAATCCAATAACGCAATTTTTGATTGTATATCAACACCAACGGTTGGCTCATCTAAAAAGAGGATTTCTGGCTGATGAAGAATTCCTGCCAATAAATTAATACGACGTTTCATTCCGCCCGAAAAAGAATCAATTTTTTTATCCAAAAACTTACTCATTCCTACTTTTTCAGTCAAAAGCTGAATCTTTTCGTGTAATTCTTTTGAAGGAACTTTATAAATTTTTCCAAAAAATTCTAAATTTTCTCGCGCTGTCAACGTTGGATACAACGCATATTCTTGTGGAACAATTCCAATAATTTTCTGAATCTGTTTTAAATCCGTTTTTTGATTTAAATTCTGAATCACAACATTACCAGAAGTTGGTTTAATCAATCCAGAAAGTATCGACATCAAGGTTGTTTTCCCTGCTCCGTTTGGACCAAGTAAACCGTGAATTTCGTTCTGTTTTATCGTCAATGAAAAATCTTCTAACGCAAAAACATCCGAATTTTTATATTTTTTATATAATTTTTCAATTTCAATCATCTGTGGCTAAATTGCTTTTCTTAAACGTTTAAAAAACGATTCTTCCAAATCGGCTAATTCCAACAATTGATTCGAAATCACATCGTAAATATCTTGCGCATTATTTCGTTTTTTATAAACTCTTGATGCATTTAGAGCAAAATCTCGCCATTTATCTCCTATTTCAGAAATTTCTATGGCAAAATCATTCAAATTTGGTTGATTCAATTTTTGTGAAGCTTCTTGCAAAAAAGCAGCATAAATATACCGAAAACCTCCACCTCCTGTCCCAATCTCTTCTTGCATTCGAATCATTTGCGCCAGAAAATAATTTGTTTTTGCATTCCCAATTTTCTTGGGCATTTTTTTGATTCGTTTAGCAACCATTCTAATTCCACGAACACCAACAATCGGAACTGGCGCTAACATTTCACGACACGTTTTCTTGATTCCTTTTTTGATTGCTTTCTGATAATCAATATTTTCTGGAATAAATTCAGGATAATATAAATGTCCTTTTGGTGCTAAAACTCCTTTCGAAAAACGAACTTTTTCTAACTCATTTTCAGTCAATTTTGTCGTTTCTTGCATCACAGGATCACTGATTAAATACGTTTGATCTTGCTTTCCGAAAACAACTAAATTATGTCCGTTAAAATGAAATTTATATTCTTCAGGAAAGTATGTCAAATTGTACACTCCAACCTGTAAACCGCAAGGTCGATTGACTAAAAGTTGCTCATCTAAGAAAGTCTGAGCTGATTTTGTAGAGCGAAATTTATGACGTTTAACCTTTATACCAAGATTTTTTGCTGCACGATTAAAAATCATTCCTGGCATTGGACGATAGCTAATCGCAGGCGCATGATTGACTTTTAAGAAAGGTAAAAACACAAAAAAAAGACCAGAACCAATTCCAAAAATCATCGGCTCTGAAATATCAATTCCTTTATTTTTTAATAAGTTGGAGGCAACTCCATTTTCGCAATGTGCTGATTGAAAATGTTTAAAATCAGTTATGGTTTTCATCAAAGTTTTTTAATTCATCAACCGAAATTTCAAAAGCTTCGGCATATTTTTTTAGTGTTGATTCTTTTAATTTTGAGAAAACAATTGGTTTTGCATGTCTTTTGACAAAAATCTTCCAAATTCCAACATAATTAGACAAAATTTCCCAATCCATACGTTTCAATTCCATGAAATATAAAATTGGACTTGCTTTTCCATCCATTACTTTTTGTCTTGCTTCCTCTGTGCGTTCATCCAAAATTTTTAAAGTTTCGGATTGAACAATATTCTTCGCTTCCCAACCCGCACTCAATGTTTGAGAAAATTCTCCCTGTTCATCAATTGCATAATAAACTTCGTTGAAATCCTTGAGATGTCCTTTATCTTGCGGTACTTCTGATTGTTTCATTTTTTATGGTTTTGAAGCATCAAATTCATTGTAGCTGTCGCAATTATTTCGTCATTCAAGATAACTTTTGCTTGCATCAGACTAATTGTAAATTCATCGTAATCAAAAACTTCTAACAACGTTGCTTTTGTTGTAATGGTTTGATTAACTTTTGGTAATTGCATAATTTCAGCTTGTTTAATCGTGCTAATAAAGCCGATTACATCGCCTTTGTGTACATCAGAAAAATTGATAAAATAGTTTTGTCCGATAATTGTCGAACAAACTTGCGCCATATTTTCCAATAAACCGACTTCAGTAAAATATTCGTTCTGAATAAATAATTGATCCGATTTTATCGTAAATAAAGCTTCAACATAGGTTTTCTCAATCCAAGAAATCATGTCTACAAAAAGCATTGGTTCACGATGCGGAAGAAATTGTTGAATATCAATTTGCTGATTTACTTTCATAAAATTATGTTTCTGCAATCACTGTTTTCATCTCTCCTTTTGCAATTACTTCTTCTTCTATCTTTGTTTCAATCGAAACCAAAGTCACTCCCATTACTTCGTGCAAAATAGTTGCTGTTGTTGTTAAATTTTCATTCACTTTTGGCAAACGATTAATCTCTATTGATTTCATCGAGCCAATATATCCAGTTGGAGCTGATTCATTTCGAATATAAAATTGATAACCTGTATACAAAGCAACTGTTTGTGCCATGTGCTCTAATATTCCAGATTCTCTCAATTGATTATTTTCGACAAAAATCGAATCGTTTTTAACTGTTAAGCCTCCAACAACTTTTCCCTCTTCATATTCAAAAATAGCATCTACCATAATAATTGGTTCGCGTTGTGGAATCAATTGTTTGATAAATTCTATCGTATGATTGGGTAATTGTATTTTATTCATTTTTTAAACAACTGTTAAATAAGCGTACGAATATGAAAAACGTCCACTTTCTGGTACGCAAAGCATAATACGATCTCCTTTTTTAAGGTTTCCGTCTTGAAATAGTTCATCAAGCATCAAAAAAACAGACGCTGAACCCACATTTCCAACTTTGCTTAAATTCATAAACCATTTCTCTAACGGAATATGAATGTCTTTCTTACAAAATTCGTCATATAAACCTTGAACAAAATAGTTTGACGACACATGCGGCAACAAATAATCAATCTCATTTGACGATAATTGATGTTTATCCATTGCAGCTTTCATGCTTTCTACGCCTTTTATCAAAATATTATCATTCAGAATTTTGACATCTTGTTTCAATGAAAAAACAGACTCTTTTAACCATTCTTCCGAAGAAAAATCGCTCCAAGGTTTCATTTCTCCATTCAGTAATTTATCACCTCCGGCATACATATACGTTTCCAATTCGTGCGCGTAAGAATAAGATTCCATCCACTCTATTTTAAGCGAAATAGAATCTTCGTTTGGTTGATTTTGCAATAAAAAAGCGGCAGCACCATCCGATAACATCCAACGTAAAAAATCTTTTTTGAATGCTATAATTGGTTGTTCTTCTAATTCTTTTAAATTGTCAACTTCATGCTCAAATTTCTCTGCTTTCATCCACGTCGAAACTCGTTCAGAACCTGAACAAATTGCATTTTTAGAATTACCTGACTTTACCGAAAGATAGCCAAATTTCAAGGCATTCATTCCCGAATTACAAACTCCTGAAGAAGAATTTAACTCAACAGAAACATTATTTTGCAATAAACCGTGTACCATCGCGGCATGAGAAGGCAACAACAAATCTGGCGTTGAAGTCCCACATGACAACACTTCTACCTCATTTTTTGTGAACTGCGCATCAAATAAATTTGTAATTGCACTACTCGTCAATTCGGCATTAGAATGTGTGACATTTCCAGTTTTATCGAGAGCGTAATAACGCGTTTTGATTCCATTATTTCTTAAAACGATTCTTCTAGCTTTTGAAGGAATTTGATTAATTTTTCCTAAAAAATCTTCCATTTCATCATTCGAAATTGGTTGATTTGGCAAAAACTTCGACGTTTTCGTTATATATACATTTTGCATATTATTCTATTCCTTGAAAATATTTTATCTGTTTTTTGTATTTAAAATAGTTGAACGGATAAAATATAATATATAACAAATTTACTAGTGGAGATATTATCCAAATAGCTAAAATTAAATAATAATAAAAGAATTTCAAATACTTTTCTCGCTGTTTACCTTGTTTAGAATCAATAATTTTAGACCAAACTTTAAACATTCGATTCCCTTTTGTATCCACAGAAACTAAAAAAGGTTTAACCTCAACGGCTCCAGATTGAATTAAATTTTCTTGTAGATTAGAGTAATTATTATTTTGGATTGAATTTAGAATAATTTTACCAAATCTTCTACTTTCCTGAATAGTTTTTTCACTAATTCCTGGCAAAGGCAACAAATTGAACATTCGCTTTTTAACGCCCGAAAACATCCAATTTACAATTGTCATGGCGCTTACTAAATTTGGCGTATGATCGACCAATGCAATGTTTCCAACTAATTTTGCTTGGCGTTCTTTCAAGATTGTTTTGATTTTTTCTTGTGCTAAGAACCACATATTTCGTGAACCGCTAATTGTAATTATTTTAGAATTTTCTAAAATTTGCTGCGTTTGTTTATCCCTTAAAAAAGAATTTATTGGAATAGATGGCGATAAAAACCAAACTTGATAATACAGTAAAATCAAATCATATTTCTGATTCAAGATTTCTGTCGGAATTGGTTTAATCTTCTTTTCTTTTTGAAGAAAACTATCTGGAAAAGCATTAAAAAAAGAATAAAAATCCCACGGAAAAGGAAATTCCTCTTCCATTTCTATCTTATATTTCGTTAAATTAATATCTTGGTTTTGAACTAAATCATATGTTGTTTGATCGACAATTTCTTTTAACTGTCCTGACTGCGAGTAATAAACAACTAATACGTTGCATTTCATGTAAAGGTTTAGGTTTTTTAGTGGTTTGAAAATTCATATTGTGGTCTAATTTACTTCCAAAAATCGAAATAATTAAACCATTGATAAGGATATTTTTTTACAATGGTTTCGAGATTGACGCAAAACTCTTTCAAAAGTGCATTTGCATCACGATGTTTGAAATTTGCTTGACGCGCATATAAATGATAATGTAGATTTTTTTCCTTCATTACATATACAAAAGCAACGGGCACTTTCAAGCGAGAAGCGATAGAAAATGGACCTGCAGGGAAATTTGCTTCTTTTCCAAGAAGAACTTCTGACATCGTTTTATTTCCTTCGAAATAACGATCTCCTGTAAAACAAATTAATTCGTTTCGACTAAGCGCATTATTAATCTCGAAAATATGGGATAAATCTTCTTGAATCAAGATAAATTTTACCGAAGGTTTCATCGAAATACTTTCTAAATATTCTTTGATAACATTTCGTTCTAAATCTGTTGTAACTAAATTGATTTGACAATCAAAATCGATGTCTGCAAAAAAATGTTCAGCAACTTCGAAATTACCAACATGCGCACTAATTAAAATTCCACCTTGTTTTTGATCCAATAGATTTTTTAATAATTCTATTCCATCAAATTCGTACGAGTATTTGTTACGCAAACCTGCATTAATTGCTGTTTTATCAATCAAAGTTTGTCCAAAAGTATAATAACTTTTGTAAACACTTAAAATTGATTTGAAAACCGAAAAATTTAATCGATAACGAAAGTATTCGTAAATAGATTTATTACTGCTATAAGCCGTTATAAAATAATAAAAAGCTACAAAAATTAAGACTGAGTAAGCAGCCTTAATTCCGAGCTTTTTCATAACATTGACAAATATTTTGTATCCCAGGACCGTTCCTTTAGAACGACCATCCCATTGTTTCATATCTGTTATTTATTTTCTAACTTTTGTTCTACAATTGCGTAGAAATCTTCAAAAGTTATCATATTTTGAAAATCTTCTTTAATTAATTTCACACCGAAATTAGATTCAATGATTACCACTAAATCAACATAGTCCAAACTATCTAAATCTAAAGATTCTTTAATATTTTTTTCCTCTGAAATCACAGAAGGATCAACCTCAAATTCATCAATTAAGATAGCGTTTAATTTTTCAGCGATTTGACTTTTCACCATATTAGGAGTTAAATTTTTTAATTACTAAGGCAGAATTTGTTCCACCAAATCCAAAAGAATTCGACAAATATACATCAAATTCTTTATTTAAGGTTTCTTTAACAATGTTTAATTTAGCTGAATCTTCGTCTGCTTCTTCAAAATTAATATTTGGAGCAATAAAGTTATTCATCATCATTAAGTTAGAATAAATAATCTCACTTGCTCCTGCCATCCAACATTCGTGTCCCGTCATCGATTTTGTAGAACTTACAAAAGGCTTCGTTTTTCCAAAAACTTGGTCAATCGCTTTTGCTTCGTTTGCATCACCAACCGGCGTAGAAGTCGCATGTGCATTAATATATTGAATTTCATCTGCCGAAACTTTTGCTTGTTTCAACGCTCTATTCATCGCTATTGCTGGTCCATCTACATTTGGCGTAGAAATATGTCCACCATTCGATGAAAAACCATAACCCAAGACCTCAGCAATAATTGGCGCACCACGTTTTACAGCAGATTCATAACTTTCTAAAATCAGTGTTGCTCCACCTCCACTCGGCACCAAACCATCACGATTTTTGTCAAAAGGACGACATGCTTTTTCAGGATGCTCTTCATTTTCTGAAAAGACACCTAAACCATCAAAACTTGCCATTGCATATTTATTAATTTCCTGCGCTCCTCCACAAATAATCATCTCCTGTAAACCATCCTTGATCATCATATAACCTAAACCAATCGAATGCGAACCACTTGCACAAGCTGCACTAATTGTAAAATTGATTCCAGTCAACTCAAAAATTGTCGCAAGATTCATCGTTACAGTAGAATTCATTGATTTGAAAATAGCTCCAGAACCAATTAATTCTGTATCTTTTTTCTCGCGAACAATATCTATTGCATCAATAATTGCTTTCGAAACGCTATCGTTTCCATATATAATTCCGACCTCGTTAGTCTTGATATATTCTTCTGTCAATCCTGCATTTTTCAATGCTTCTAAAGTTGCCATGTAAGCAAACTCTGTTTCTTGACCAATTGTAATTCGTTGTCTACGATTCAAAAAAGGTTTCAAATCTGGTACTGGAACAGTTCCCGTCAAAGCAGATTTAAAGCCAAATTCTTTGCGTTCTTCATCAAAAATAATCCCTGATTTTCCTTGACGTAAAGATTCTGTTACTTCTTCTAATGATGTTCCTAAGCAAGAATAGATGCCCATTCCTGTTATTACGACTCTTTGGCTCATTTTATCTAAGAATAAATTCCTCCATTTATATTAATAACTTCTCCTGTGATATAACTCGATTTTTTAGAAACCAAAAAGCTTACCAAATCGGCAACTTCTTCGGCTTTTCCAAAACGATTTGCTGGAATTAGCTTCTTTAATTCTTGTTGATCCAATTCATCTGTCATATCCGTTTCGATAAAACCTGGCGCAACAGCATTCACCGTTACATTACGTTTTGCTATTTCTTGTGCCAATGCTTTCGTCGCTCCTATCACAGCAGCTTTTGCAGCAGAATAATTGGTTTGTCCTGGCGTTCCTTTCAAACCGGAAACTGAAACTATATTGACAATTCTTCCGAATCTATTTCTCAATAATGGATTAATAAAAAAGTGAGTTACATTGTAAAAACCATTTAAGCTTGTATTAATCACATTTGACCAATCATCTTGTGAAATCCACATAAACAAATTGTCTTTCGTAATCCCTGCATTGTTTACAATAACTTCTACAATTGCATCTGTATTTTTTTCTGACCATTCTGTTAAAACTTGTTGCGTTTGATTTGCGTCAGCCACATCAAATTTTAAAATTTCTCCTGTTCCACCTAACGCTTCCACTTCTTTCAAAGTCTCTAACGCAGCAGCTTCATTCGAATTATAATTTATTAAAAGATGATAATCGTGTTCTTCTGCAATTTTAAGACAAATTGCTTTTCCAATTCCACGAGAACCACCTGTTACAATTGCACATTTCATGCTTTATAAAATCTATTTTTTTTACTCATTAAAAAGTTCAGCATTATCAAACCATTGATCTGCTAATACATTTCCATTCTCCTCCAGAAAAGCCCACTTTCCTTGCTTCTTTACTCGAGCTAATTTACCATTGAACCCTTTATCTTTTTGTGAAAATCCGAAACTTACAGAGATGTCATACAAAGCTGGAATGACTAATTTACCATCTTTATTGACAAATCCCCATTTACTACCCTCTTTTACTGGAGCTAATCCTATTTCACTAAAAACTTCTGCATTATTATATTTTGGTCGAATAACGACTTCTCCTTGTTCATTAATAAATCCCCATTTCCCTTTATCCTCAATAGGAGCTAACCCATTAGAAAATGATTTTGCATTAGAAAAAATAGGTGTTATTATCCACTCTCCTTTTTTATTTATAAAACCAAACTTATGATTTTTTCGAGCAAAAGTGTATGAAGAAGAGTTAAAATTCCCAATAAAGTCTACTCCTTCAATAGCTATAAATTGATTGTTAGAAACAATTCCAAAATCAGTTCCCTTTTTTGCCCAAACAACATCTTGATTAAATTCTCCAACATCATCATATTCCAAGTTGACAATCAAATTTCCTTTTGTATCAATTACACCCCACTTTTTGTTTAAAGCTACTTTCGCATATCCATTTATAAAAGTTCTGATAACATGATATGTTGGCTCAATAAGTACATTTCCATTATAGTCAATTAAACCGACCAAATCTCCTTTTCTGATAAATGCAACTCCTTCATTAAAGTCATATACTTTATCAGTTAAAGGATAATTTTGTTGTTCACCTTTTGTATTAATGTATGTCCATTTTTTATCAATCTCAACCATTGCTATTCCGGAATTAAACTTCTTTGCATTGGAATATTGAGGTTCTATTACCCACTGATTTTCTTTATTAATAAATCCCCAAAAATTTCCTTTTTTAATTGCAGCAAGTCCTTCTGAAAAATCCTTTGCATCAGAATATTGAGGTTCTATTAAATATTGTCCGTATTCACCAATAAATCCAATTTTATTTTTTGTTTTTACTAATGCTAATTTCTGTGCAGATAATATTCCAAAAAAGACAGTTAAAAATGATAATAAAAGATATTTTCTCATCAATATATTTTTAAAATTTCAGTAAACAATTTTTCACTTCCTTAAGATAAGGATAAATCACCTCATCTTCTTTAAACGCAGGAACAATTTTACGAATCGAATCATAAAAAGCTTTTCCTTTCGAAGATAGTTTATCTTGTATTTGTAGAAATTCTATCGCTTGCGTTACAGCCAAACTCTGAACCGTCAACACTTCGAACGTATTATCAATCACTTTTGCGCAAATCGTTGCCGCATTTGTTCCCATACTCACAATATCTTGATTATCGTTATTGTTTGGAATACTATGCACATACATCGACGTAGAAAGTGTTTGATTTTCTGCCGTTGTAGAAGTCGCTGTAAATTGAGCAGCCTGCAAACCAAAATTAAAACCAAGCCTTCCTAAATTGACAAAAGGAGGTAAAATATTATTGATTTTTGGATTGACTAAATAATTTAATTGACGCTCACTCAGCATTGACAGACGAGTTACAGCTAATTTCAATTTATCCAATTCTAATGAAACATAATCGCCATGAAAATTCCCTCCATGATGAACAGTTTCATTTTCGACATCAATAATTGGATTGTCACTTGCCGAATTTATTTCATTTTCTAACACTTCTTTCGCGGCATTCCATGTATCATAAATTGGTCCTAAAATCTGAGGAACACAACGCAACGAATAATATTCTTGTACTTTTTCTTCAAAAATTTTTTCGGTACGCTCTTGATATAGTTCATCAGCACGTTTTTTGACTAATTTGCTATCATTCAAAAATTCTGACATTTTATTCGCAATATAGCGTTGACCAATGTGTTGCTTTGCTTCATTCAACGGTTTTGAATAATGATCATTAAAAGATTGAACAATCTCATTCATCATCGAGCTTAACGTAATCGAAAGATTGATTAATTGATTAACCTTTATCAAATTTACCATTCCAATTCCCGTCATTACCGAAGTTCCATTCATAATTGATAAACCTTCACGAATATGAACTTCTATTGGTTGAAGATTTTCAAGTTCAAAAACTTCTTTCGTCGATTTGATTTCACCTTTATAAAAAACTTCACCTTCTCCAATTAATGTCAAAGCTAAATGCGCCAATTGAACCAAATCTCCACTCGCACCAACACTTCCATGTTGATAAATGACAGGTAAAATATCACGGTTCACTAATTCTTGCATCAATACTAAAACTGAAGGATGTATCCCAGAATATCCCAATGAAAGCGTATTAAAACGTGCAATAACAGCAGCTTTTGTTTGATCTAACGTCAACGGTTCTCCAATTCCTGTACAGTGACTTCTGATTAAATTATATTGAAGTTGAATTGTATTTTCGTCTTCAATACGATATTGTGCCATTGGTCCAAAACCTGTATTTACGCCGTAAATTATTTTATTTTTTGAAAATTCTTTTAGGAATTTAAAACTATTCTCCACACGATCAAGTGTTAATTTATCGAGCAATAATTTTTTATTCTCAAAAAGTATGTTTTCTATAGTGTCAATTGTTAATTTTGTCATGTTATTGATTAGGTAAAAGATTTATCGATTTTGGTTATTTACTCCCTCAATCAGTTGCAAAAATAATTAAAAAACTATACAAAAAGTCATGATTGAAAATACAGATGTTTTAATCATCGGTGCAGGACCTTCGGGATCGGTTGCAGCAGCCTATTTAAGAGAAAAAAACATTAAAGTTATTGTTTTAGAAAAAACTCAATTTCCGAGAATTGTTGTAGGTGAAAGTTTAATCCCTCGCTCTATGGATCATTTCGAAGAAGCTGGATTGTTACCATATTTAGAGAAACAAAATTTCGAAGTAAAACCTGGTGCGAGATTTATTCGAGGTGAACAGATTTGTATTTTCGATTTTAGTAAAAAATTTGGGAAAGGACAAGATTGGACTTGGCAAGTTCCGCGCGCTGATTTTGACATGACTTTAGCTGATGCAATTATAGACAAAGGAGCAGATTTACGTTTTAATGAAGAAGTAATTGATGTTCAATTTGAAGGAAAAAAATCGATTACAACTGTTAAAAAACAAAATGGAGAAACCTATCAAATCAATGCTAAATTTTTGATTGATGCAAGCGGATATGGTCGTGTTTTACCACGATTATTAAATATTGATAGTCCATCAAAACTAAATCCTCATTCAGCAATTTTCACACATATTGATGATGTTCGTCGCCCTGAAGGTCGAGAAGGAACGCAGATTTCTTTTGATATTATCGAAACGAAAGTTTGGTTGTGGGTAATTCCTTTTTCGAATGGAAAAACAAGTGTCGGAATCGTTGGACCAACAGATTATATTAATCAATTATCAACCAATCAAGATACAACGGAAGCTTTGCAAAATGCAATTCAAAAATCTGATTTTTACGTCAATCGTTTTGGTAATTTACCATTTGAATTTAATCCAATTTGGTTAAAAAATTATTCCGCAGCGGTGACTAAAATGTTTGGAGATGGTTATGTTTTGACAGGAAATAGTACCGAGTTTTTAGATCCCGTTTTTTCTTCTGGTGTTTGTTTCGCAACAGAAAGTGGTTTAAAAGCTGCTAAACTTGCTATTAAAGAAATAAATGGTGAAAAAGTAGACTGGCAGACAGATTACGAAGATTATATGAAAGAAGGTATAGATGTTTTCACCACTTATGTGCAAGAATGGTATACCGGAAATTTGCAAGAATTATTTTTCCATCAACCTGAAAATCCTGATGTCAAAGAAAAAATTTGTGCTGTTTTAGCGGGATATGTATGGAACAAAGAAAATCCATTTGTTAAAAAACATTATAGCGTCATCCGGAATATGGCGCATCTGATTCGAATGGTTAAAGAAATAGAATAAATGAAAAGTCAACAATATGTTGGCTTTTTTATTTTTAATTCAGATAGATTCTCTATTTTTGAGTAATCCAATACTTTAAGACGCATGCAATTTCAAGCTATTGATACAGTTGAATCAATTTCAAAAGAAGATTTCATCAAAAATTATCTCAAAAAAAGAAAACCTTTGTTATTGAAAGGTTATGCAAAGAATTGGAAGGATTTTGACAAATGGAATCTCGATTATATCAAAGAAAAAGCCGGCGAACAAGTTGTGCCTTTATACGATAGTAAACCTGCTGATGCTAACAAAAGTTCGGACACTCCTGCTACACATATGAAGTTTAATGAATATGTGGATTTGATCAAAAAAGAGCCTTCTGATTTGAGAATTTTTTTCTTTATTATCAAAGATAAAATTCCCGAATTACTCAAAAATTTTGCTTATCCTGATCTTGGTTTAAAATATTTTGAACGTTTGCCTACCTTATTTTTTGGAGGAAGTGAAGCTAAAGTTTTGATGCATTATGATGTCGATATGACGGATTTTATTCATTTTCAGTTTCAAGGAGATAAACGAATTTTGTTGTTTGATCCAAAACAATCCAAAGCTTTATATAAAGTCCCTCTTTCGGTACATACGATTTACGAAATCGATTATGATCATCCCGATTACGAAAAATTTCCTGCTTTGAAACACGCAAAAGGTTTTGATTTTGTAATGAATCATGGTGATGCGCTATTTATTCCGCGAGGTTATTGGCATTATAATCGTTATTTAGAAGCTGGATTTTCGATGTCTTTACGCGCTTTCCCTAATGAATTTTTCCAAGTGATGAATACCGTTTATCATGTTTTTATTATGCGTTACACCGATAAATTAATGCGTAAATTATTTCAATCGAAATGGATTAATTTTAAAGAAAAATGGGCAATAAAGAAAAGTCATCGTTATTATGGAATTGAGAAATAAGATTTGAAAAAATTATTAAAAATAAAAAAATCCGTTCGATAGTCGAACGGATTTTATATTTTTCCTAAAAAAGCAGTTTTTAGTAAGCAGCGTCTTTGATACGAGCTTTTTTACCACGTAATGCTCTGAAGTAGAAGATACGAGCTCTACGAACTTTACCTTTTTTGTTTACTTCAATTTTTTGTAACGCTGGCATGTTAACTGGGAAGATACGCTCTACACCAACATCTCCAGACATTTTACGGATTGTGAAAGTTTCTGTAGTTCCTTGTCCTCTTCTTTGGATAACAACCCCTTTAAAGAACTGAACACGAGTTTTTCCACCCTCTGTAATTTCTTGATAAACTGTAATAGTATCACCTGCTGCGAAAGCTGGGAACTCTTTTTTAGCTACGTATTTCTCTTGTACGTATTTTACTAAATTTTCCATTATTATAATTTCAATTTATTTGAATTGAGCAACTTAAACGTCTTTCGTCAGAGGTTGAACAATGTGGGTGCAAAATTAATCAAAAATCTTGATTATACAAATGATTCTCTTACTTTTATGAATGAATTTTTATTACATCATCTTCAAAAGTTTGATTTTCTAATTTAGCAATGATTGATTTCATCGCTAAAAGTCGAGCCGCTTTTTTATCATCGGTCTCAATTTCTAGCCAAGACGAATTTTCTGTTCCTGTTTCTTGAAACATTTTATCAATGTAATTAGTATAAACATCCCATAACTCTTGTGCCTTTTGATCCAATGAACCTAATTTCCACTGTTTCATTTCGTCATCTTTTCGCTCTTGTAATCGTTCTGCTTGTTCTTCTTTCGAAATTGAAAGAAAAATTTTAATCAGAATAATTCCATCATCTTGTAAAAGTTGTTCTACTTCTACAACTTGCTTCATGAATTTTGAATATTGCTCTTCCGTACAAAATCCAAAAACTGGCTCTACAACAGCCCTATTATACCAAGAACGATCAAAGAAAACTATTTCTCCTGCATTTGGTAATTTCTGAAAATAACGCTGAAAATACCATTGTCCTTGTTCAATTTCGGTCGGCTTTGGTAATGCTTCAACACGATATTTTTTTGGATTTAGAAATTCTGTTATTCTCGAAATTGTTCCGCCTTTTCCAGCCGCATCTCGACCTTCGAAAATGATTAATACACGTTTATTACCCTGAATAACTCTAGATTGTATTTCTAACAATTTTTCTTGAAGTTCTTTTAATTCCTTCTCATAAGCGAGTTGCTCCTTGAACTTCTTTTCTTTTATAATATCATGTTTAACCAAAAAATCAATGATTTCTTGCTTATTATTTATTTTCTCTAAATCGTTTAAATCAAATTCGGCCATAATTATAGATTTGATGATTAATTTTCTTCTTCTAAGTTTTGATGTTTCAAAATACGTTTATTTTTATCATCATAAGGTATTTTAGACAAAATATATTCCATCGCTTCTACTCTAGCTTTGTACTTTTTGTTGGCATCAATGATTTTCCAAGGAGCAACATCTGTATTTGTTTTCTCAAACATCACATCTTTATAAGCCGAATAAACATCAAACAAATCTTGCGCTTTTTGATCAACAGAACTATACTTCCATCGTTTGGTTGGTGAATTTACAATATCTGCAAAACGTTTTGCTTGTTGTTCTTTTGTAATCGAAAAATAAATTTTAATCAAATATATACCTGAATTGATCCACATTTTTTCGACATCATTTACTTCGTTCATAAACGTTTCATATTCATCATTAGAACAAAAGCCATTTACAGGCTCTACAACAGCTCTATTGTACCAACTTCTATCAAAAAAGACTATTTCTCCTTCACGAGGAAGTTGACGAACATATCGCTGAAAATACCATTGTCCACGTTCTACTTCATTAGGTTTTGGTAGCGCTATAATTCTATGCTCACGAGGATTTAGATGTTCTACAATTCGACGAATTGCACCACCTTTTCCAGCTGCATCTCGACCTTCAAAAACAATCACTACTTTCCGTTTATTTTCGGCTATCCAAGTTTGTAATTTTATCAATTCTTCTTGTAATTGCTCTATCCTATTTTCATATTTTACAGTACGCAAGGCTTTCGCAAAATTCAATTTCCCATGATCAGATTGCAAAAGTCCAACAAGACCTTTTTTGGTTTCGATTAATTTTAAATCTTTCGGTTTTAGCTCCATTTTCTTACTATTTAAAATTAATGATTTAGTTCTTTTACCATTCGATAATAACGTTCAATCACATTTGGATCCACCATCAAATTTACTTCAGCGTCCTCTTTTCCTTTATAATTAAACAAAGAAAGCACATAACGAATAGATTCTAACCTTGCAGCATTTTTATCATTTGCGTTGACAATAATCCAAGGCGAAAAAGAGTTGTGTGTACGCGTAAACATTTGATTGATATAATGCGAAAATTCGTCCCAAAGCTCTTGTCCTTTTGCATCGACTGGACTATATTTCCATTTTTTAAGCGGATTATTTAACCTCGAATCAAAACGTGCTTGCTGCTCCTCTTTCGTCACAGAAAACCACAATTTAATAATATATGTCCCTGATTCGTACAACATATGTTCGAATTCGGAAACTTGCACCATAAATTGCTCATATTGTTGCTCTGTGCAAAATCCCATAACCGGTTCTACAACTGCTCTGTTATACCAACTTCTATCAAAAAAAACAATTTCCCCAGCATTTGGTAATTCTTTGATATAACGATTGAAGTACCACTGATTTTGCTCGACTTCTGTAGGTTTATTCAATGCAACAACACGCATAGAACGCGGATTAAGATGCTCGCGAAAACGGCGAATTGTTCCTCCTTTTCCTGAAGCATCTCGTCCTTCGAAAATAATTGCAACTTTTTTCTTTTCTGTCGAAATCCAATTTTGAAGATTTACTAATTCTGATTGCAGTTTTAATAATTCATTTTCGTATTCAAATTTCTTGAGAACATTTTTATATAAAGGATTTTCTTCTTGATTTTCAACTAAAAAGCTCATTAGTTCTTCGGTTGTTATAAAATCTAAAATCTTACTTTTTTTCATAAATATTTATAGATTGTAAAATCTTTTTTAAGGTAAAAATTTTACAGAACATAAAAGTGAAGATTATGATAAATCTTTCTTTTAAAATCATAAATTTTATCATATTCAACCTCAATCAATTTGGTTAAATTTGTCACTAAATTAGTTTTTTGCGCATACTATTTTTCATATCACTCATATTTTCTATCGCATTTCGTCCTTTAATGCCGATGATAGATTATGTTTTGAATTATAAAGAAATCACAAATGAACTTTGTGAAAATCGAGAAAAACCTGAATTACTTTGTAACGGTTTTTGCTATTTGAAAGATGAAATTTCGAAAAGTGAAAAGAATCAACCCGAAAATCATTTTGTCAAAAATTCGGTCAAAATTTTAGATGCGATTGTTCCTCAAAAACAAATTATTTCTCCTAAAAAATATTTTACACAAGAAAATAAATCTTCAACTGATTATTATCTAGATATTAATTCTAACTATATTATTCGTTTAATTTTTCATCCACCAATTGTTTAGTTTTTCTTTTATAAACCTGAATTACAGAATAAGATAACAATTAATTAAAAACAAATAAACAATATAAAATGAAAAACTTAAAAAATATATTCGCTTTAATCGTAGTAGGATTTGCATTATTTTCTTGTAACAAAAAGCAACCAAAACAAGAGAGTTTTGAAGTAAAACATGTTTCTCACCAAGAAATGAAAGCAGCAACGAAATTGGATGTTGCGGTTGTGAACGAAGCTGATCCTATTTGTGGAATGAAAACTGCTGAACATTTAAGTGATACAGCTAATTACCAAGGAAAAACGTATGGTTTTTGTTCGACAATGTGTAAAGAAGAATTTCTAAAAAATCCAGAAAAACATATTCATGAATAAACAATTAATAGCCGTTATTGTTATCATTTTAGGCGTTATAGGAACTGTTTTTTGGTTAAAAAATAAGCCAAAAGACGAACTTTACACCGTAATGAAAGTTCCAGAATTTTCGATGACGAATCAAAATAATCAAACAATTACAGATCGTGATATGTTAGGAAAAGTGTACGTTGTAGAATTTTTCTTTACAAGTTGTCCTACTATTTGTCCTGTGATGAGCCATAATTTACGTTCGATAGAAGATGAAATAAATGATGCAAACCTTGGTTTTATTTCGGTTACGATTGACCCAAAACGAGATACACCTGCACGATTGTTAGAATATGCAAAACAAATTGGTGTAAAATCGCCGAATTGGCATTATTTGACTTCGGATCGAGAAAATATTGAGCAACTTTCGGACAAATTCAATATTTATGTTGGAAAAGACGAAACAACTGCCGAAGGTCTAAATCATAGCGGAAAACTTGCGTTGGTTGATAAACAGGGGAATATCAGAAGTCGATATGATAAAATGGGTGTTCCAATGTTGTTTTATTCGGGACTGAATTACAAAGATCCTGAAGGAAAAGAACCTTCATTGGGAGGAAAATATCATCCTGAAATAGAATTTTTAAAAGAAGATATTAAAAAACTTCTTTCAGAATAAAATCTTAAAACCCTCCTAAAATGGAGGGTTTTGTTTTAATTATAGTTTTCTAAATTACAACCAATTCTTGCTCTATTTCAGCTTTCAAAAATGATTTGTATTCATTTTGATAAGCATCTATCCGCTCTGGCGTTGCATTTTTCTCGATATCATGAAAGTGAAAACTATTCAATCTTGTCATTCCTGTAAATTCATTCATTTTATGGAATCCAAATAAAACACCTTCATCAACAGATTTTTGCTCAAAAAACTCACCTTCTAACGTAAAAGCTTCTTCTGGCGCGTTCCAAGTACTTGTTACCATATATTTTTTTCCGTGCATCAATCCACCTTTTCCGTAATTAATTGCAGGATTTATTCGCGAACGGCCATCACTAGCGTACATTCCATTATTGTGTCCTGCTGTAAAAACATCATCTATGTAAAACTTTAATCGAAAAGGAACTTGAAACCACCAAATTGGCACATGATAAATAATCAAATCTGCCCATTTAAAATTCTCAACTTCTTCTTTTGGATCAAATTCATCATTAATATCTGTTATTCGAATATCTAATCCTAAATCTTTTAAAATTTCTTCTGACCAATTTGTAATAGAATGATTTAGCTTTCCGCCTGAATGTGCATATTTAAGACCGCCGTTTATTATAAAAACATTTTTCATTGTATTTTCTTTTTTGATGAGACAAAATTCCAACAAGTTTTTCTATTATTAAAATAACTTAAATTATATATTTGTATCATAATTATTATAGAATGAGAAAACAATATCATTTCAGAAAAATTGATAACAAACTATACGCATGGGATGTAGACAATTTAATTTTTCTAACAAAGGAATTAGAAATCGAAAATATTGATTTGTCTAAAATAAATGAGTTTGAAGAAACCTATTGGTATAATGAAGAAGGAGATTCGCCGACATGCCGTTCTATCACGCAACATATAAAATTAGTAAATGATTCAGACTTAAATTATCCAATTATTGTTTGTCCTGATGGAAAATTGATGGACGGAATGCATCGTGTTGTAAAAGCAAATTTATTGGAGTTGAAAACGATAAAAGCGTATCGACTTTCGACTTTACCAAAACCCGATTATATTGATGTAAATCCTGACGATTTACCTTATGACGAAAATTAAAATTTAGAAATTATGCAATCAAATTTTGAATGGTTCAGAACGTTTAAAGCAATTTACGAAACAGGAACTTTATCAGCCGCAGCGCAACAATTATTTATTTCACAACCTGGTGTTAGCTTACATCTCAATTCGTTGGAAGCCTATACGGGTTACAAATTATTTGATCGATCGGCGCGAAAAATGGTACCGACTGAAAAAGGAAAAATTTTGTATAATTTTATTTTAGAACCGATTCAAAAATTAGCTGCTGCAGAGCAACATTTTCATAAACGAGCTGATAAAGATCGTGCAACAATCAGCATAGGAATGTGTTTTGAAACTTTTCAATATACATTAGAGGAACATGTTTCTGATTTAGATTTTAACTTAATTATCAAATTTGGAGATTATAAAATCATGCACCAAGATTTGGATAATGGTTTATTGGATTTGGTTATTACTCCTCAAAAAAGTACTCACAAAAATCTTTGTTATCATCCTTTTTCGAAAGAAAAAATCGTTTTGATTGCAGGAAACAATACAGATTTAACTTCAATCGAAAAAAGTTTAAACCATAAAGATTATAAAGCTTTAAAAAATGAATTAAAAAATAATCTTTGGTATAGCACAGCCGCTGATATGGAACATTTAAAACATTTTTGGTTAGAAAACTTTAAGGAGCATCCAGATTTCAAACCAAATTATATCGTTCCAAATATCAGTTCTATTATTCGTTGTTTGAGTGATGGAAATGGTTTTTCTATTGTTCCTGATTTTTTATGCCAAGAAGCAATAAATTCTGGTAAAATAAAATTGGTTTGGCAAGGTGAAAAACCATTGGAAAATACACTCTATTTTGGTTCCCGAAAAAATACGATTTACGAAAAAGAAATTGCGCAATTACAACAGATTTTCGAGAATAAATGGTGTAAAGATTTGGGTTAAATGCTTCCCAAATCTTTAAAAAATGCAACCAATTGATGATTACTTGTAATTTGTAGCGACTCTTTTAATGAGCCCAATCTCTTTTCTACACTGCTTTGACTTGCTGGCTTGATATTATTTTGTTTTAAGTGATTTGGAATATCTTTTAACAAAATTCCATTCGAAAGTAACGAAACTAATGTGACATCATATGAAGTAATTTCATACGTATTTTTTTGTTTTATACTACGTTTCATGTCCAATTCCAAATGCATTCCATCCGCAAAAACAGTTTGTATCGCTTTTTTCAATTCTTTCGAGTCTTCTCTTCCTTTCGCCACAAACCCATCTATATGGTATTCTTTGAAAAGATTATCCACCATATCCGCTTTCTTTTCTACCGAAAAAACAATCACTTTCAAATTTGGCTGAATCGCTTTTACTGCTTCAATTAAATCTCTTCCCCCTTTCAAGTTTTGCTCGCGATGATCTTCTTCAAAAGACAAATCAGAAATCAATAAATCATAAGGTTGATCGTCGTGCAGTGCTTTTTTCACTTTCAAGAATGCATCATCACAATAAAAAGCATAATCAGGATTTTCAACTTGTAAATCTTTTAAAACTTTCTGAACCGAAATATTAAAACTCTCAAAATCTTCTGCAATTAATACTTTTTTAAACATACTTTTTATTTAGGTTATTGAATTGGAAATATGATCTTAATTTTTAGACCATTCACATTTTCAGTTTCAAAAATAACATCTCCGTTTAGATTAGAAATACGTGAAACCGTATTTTGCAAACCATTTTTAGGTTTTAAATCCGAAATTCCAATTCCGTCATCCGAATAATTGATAATAATTTGCTGATTTTCTTCTTTAAAATTTAATATAACTCGTGAAGCTTCGCTATGTTTTTTCATGTTCGTCAACAATTCTTGCATCACCAAAAAAACCTCTGTTTTAGCATAATCTTGTACATTCCTCCAAAGTTCTTTATCATTTCCAATCAAATATATTTTGACTTGTTCCGAATCATAAGAACTTATCAACTGTGCTAATTTTTCGGCAAAATTTTCTTGTTGATTTTCATCGATTTTGTCATAAGAAATATCGCGCGAAATTTCATAAACAACTTCCAATTTATCTAGGATTTCATCACGATTAAATTCTGATTTATTCTCAATATCAGACATCACATGATAAATTCCGTTCGCCACTTTATCGTGTACTTTTTTAGAATATTTCAGTTCCGTTTTCTTAACTTCCAAAACCTTTTCTTGCTCTAATTTTTGCTTTCTTTTTCTGTACAAAAAATATCCAAAAACAAACAGAACGATCAATAAACCGATTAGAATATAAAGTTTTAAAATATCATTTTTCTTCTTTTCGTTTTCTGCTTCAGCTTTCAAAAAATCTGCACGATTTTTCTCCGAATCATAACGCACCAACGCAAATTGATTTTTCGCTCTGTTACGTTCTAACTGAATACTATCATTTAGCTTTTGATAAGCTTCAAAATATTGTTTTGCATTTGTTGGATTTTCTAATAAAATAAGTTGCTGATAAACTTCTAATTTATCGTCTACACTCTTATTCTCAAACGCAATTTGTTTTCTTTTATAAGCGTAATCCAATGCTTTTTTATGATCTAAATTTGAAAAATAATCTGTTAAATGCGCATAACTTGCATTTTGTCCCCACAAATCATTTTCCTTTAATCTAATATTTAATGCTTTATTTAATTCATTTACAACATTCGATTTATTGTCTTTTAACCATTTGGTATATGCTAAATTATCAGTAATTCGCGCATATTCTTTTGGATTTTCAATTGTAGTCTTATCTTTTAATAATTCCTCGTAAATATTTATCGCTTTATCATACTGACTATCATATAGATAACTGTTTGCAATATTATTTTGATTAATAATATAAACATCTTTTTCTGTAGAATATTCTATTGATTTTTCATAATATTGGATAGCTTCCTTATAATTTCCTAAATCATGAGTAGTTTGCCCTAAAATATTATATGCACTAGAAAGTGTTTCTTTTTCATCTTTTATTTGAGGATTTAATAATTTTATTGAAGAAATAATCAATTCTTGACTTCCAAACCAATCTCCTTGATCTTTAGAAATAAAAGCCATGTTTATCAAACATTTTGATGCTTTATGAATATTTTTATTTTTTAAAAATTCTGAATATGCCTTATTAAAATAAATATACGCACTATCATTTTCTTTCTTCTCATAAAACTTCCAAGCAACATCATAAGCTTTACTTTCAAAATAATTTTGTTCAATCTCTTTGTTTTTAGACTGTTGGCATGAAGTTATTAAAAGTATAATACCAAAAAATAAAATTTTTCTCAAATCATTGTATTTACTCAATAAAGCTAAATAAAAAACGGATAGATTTCTCTACCCGTCCATAATTTATTTTTTTACAGGAACATCCCCTTTTTCTCCATTTGTATCACCGTCTATACTATCGGTTGATGTTTGTACAATTGGATGTTGATCTTGTGAAATTGTGTTTGCATTTTGATTTGGAAAAAAGAATCCCAATAAAGCGAATAATAATTGTAACATAGCTTAAATTTTTAATTTTTTGATATAGGTGCTCTTCCTCACAAAACAGATTGCGAGTAGTGTACACGAGAAAAAAAGAAGCGCTTCTTTAGTGGGAAGTTTTTGTAATCTTGAGAACAATTCAGGAAAAATGCTTCCCTTCAAATCACCTCAACTATTTTCGAGACTACGTTTTCAGAAATCAAGTTTTTTGTTTTTGTTTTGATTTCTATTGCAAAGTAAATACAGAACACAAAGTCGCTGTTAGACAAACAATGGACAAGTTTTGGACAATTATTAGACAGCTCGCTTTACGTGAAACCGTAATTTATTTTGTCCAAAATTTGTCTACTTTGTAAAAGAATTAAAAGTGAAATGTCTACGAAAAAATATCTATTCGAAAAAGTTTTTGAGAAAGCAAAAAATGAATGTGGGAGTTCAAGTAAAAATGCATTATCAACTTATCTAAATACAATTTTTATTGATGATTATAATTTCCCGATTAGCACAAAAACGATTTCGAGATATTATGAAGCATTCGAGAAAAATGAAATTAATGATAAGAATATTTCTATTGATGTATTAAATATTCTTGCTCATTATATCGGTTATGAAAGTTTTGGAGATTTTAATCAAAAAAATCAGCTGATAAAAAGTGATGAAAAAGAAGTTAATGTAGAAGAAATCGTATCGGTAAAACCAATAATAGATGATAATATTCCTGAAGAGGAATCAATAATTAATCTTCCATCAAAAAAGAATAATTTCTTTGAGAAAATAAAACTTCAACGAAATAAAGTAATTGCTGGAAGTGGCATTGCAACTATTTTGGCTAGCGGAGGATTATTTCTTAATTCAATCAATCAAAATTCGTCTTGTATGATTTGGAAAGAAAATCATTATGAAGAAATAGAATGCGAAGAAACTTCGCCTCAAATGAATGCTGTTCCATATAACGAAACTGTTTTTCAATTGAAGAAAATCACAAAACCTGATACTTTAAATTTTGAAAATGCACTTGATAAAGTTTGGTATACAAAGAAAAATGGTGAAGTAGAATTTTATACAAATTACGGTTTACATCCCGAAAATGGCAAAACATTGAAACCTGTCACAAAATATATTTTAACTAAATATGTCTTAAATAATGAACAATAAAAAACACTCAACATACGAGATGAAGAGTGTTTTGATTGTTAGAAATGATATATAAAATTTAGAAAATTTTAAAAAGAATACGAATACTAAATGTGATCACTAAAAAAGCTACAGCCAAAATAGCTACTTTCTGAGGTATTTTGCCTGCTAATTTCGCTGCAATTGGCGCTGCTAAAGCTCCTCCAATTATTAAACCTGCAATGATAAAACCATGACTTACGCCCAAAGCTGCAAAAAAAGTCAACGATGCAGAAAGTGTCACAAAAAACTCGGCTAAACTAACTGTTCCTACTACTAAGTTTGATTTTTTTCCTTTTGCTAATAAAGTTGATGTCACGACAGGTCCCCAACCTCCACCACCAAAAGCATCTAAAAAACCTCCGGCAAATCCTAAAAACCCAACTCGTTTTACTTTTTTGCGTTCGATTTTTTTTCTGAATGCTAAAATAATTAATCGAATTCCGATGATTAAGGTGTACGAAGCCAATATTCCGTAAGTAATGGTTTCGTATTTGTTTCCCAAATAAACCAATAATAATGATCCCGAAACTGCTCCAATAACGCCTGGAATAGCCAAAGCAACCAATAATTTTTTGTTTACATTTCCAAATCTATAATGCGAAAAACCACTAATTCCGCTCGAAAACATTTCGGCAGTATGAATACTACCACTTATTGAAGGCAGATTAACACCAAACAACATCATGCTTGTGGAACACGTTACACCATATCCCAAACCAACGGCTCCGTCGACCATTTGCGCGAAAAAACCAACCGCCAACATGATGTAAAAAACATTGGGAATATGAACAACGAAATCTTTCGCTTCCGAAAAACTTACGATTGATGACAAAGCATATCCTAAGAATAATGCAAAAAATATCAATGTAATTTCGGTTACTAAACGTTTGTATTTTTTAGTCGATTTTTTTCCTTCAAATGAAGAAGTTAAATGATTCAAATCAGTTAGTTTTTGATTAAAATCTCCTTTGTGATTATTTCTGATTTTATTTAAACTTTCAATGTTTTCATCAATTGAATCTGGAATAACATCAGAAAAATATTCTCTCAAACGTTTTGCCATAACAGGAGATTGTCCATTTGTAGAAATCGCAATTTTAAGATGACCTTTATTCACAATCGAACCTAAATAAAAATCGCACAAATCTGGCTGATCAGCTGCATTAACCAAAATTCCTTTTGCATTTGCTTTTTGCTTCACTTCTTGCGAAGTCTCTTTATTATCGGTGGCGACAATCACTAAATCTACATCTTCCAAATCACTCGATTCGAACGCATGAGTTTCATATTGAATTGATGGATATTGTGAAAAAACATCTTTCAATTCTTGTTTAAATTCCTTTGCTACAACTTTCAAATTGACCGAAGGATTTTGTTTGATTAGCGTCGAAACCTTTTCTAATCCTACATTTCCTCCGCCAACAATCAGGAAGCGCAAATGCTCTGTTTTTAAAAATATCGGGAATAAATTATTTTTCATTGTTCTTAAAGCGATTTAACTAATTAACCGAAAAATATTTTCGATAGGTAAAATCTCCGAATGTTTCATTGTCTATTTTTTCTTTTGTATAACTTTCGAAAACTTGGTCTAACTCATTCAAAATCTCAGTTTCATTGACTTTTTCTTTGTAAATTTTGTTCAAACGAACACCATATCGATCTCCTCCCAACATCAAATTATAATGTCCAGCAGAAGTCCCTACAAAACCAATCTCCGAAACATACGAACGACCACAACCATTTGGACAGCCCGTCATACGAATAGAAATATCATCATTTTGAAGTTGATGTTTTTCTAGCAAAGGCTCTATTTTAGTCATCAATTCTGGCAAATAACGTTGCGCTTCTGCTAAAGCCAATGGACAAGTTGGTAAAGCCACGCATGCCATCGAATTTTTTCGAAGTTCACTAATATCTTTGTGAATAGAATATTTTTCTAAAAGTTGTTCAACTTTAGCTTTATTTTCAGTTGAAATTTCACCTAACAATAAATTTTGATTCGCTGTAAAAATGAAATTATTGATGTTTAATAAAGCCAATTCATGTAAAAATGCTTTCTGATTAGGCTGTACAACTCCATTCTCCACAAATAAAGTGTAATACCACGTTTCGTTATTCACTTGTCGCCAATCATAAATATCAGAACGCTCCGTAAATTTATAGGGCTGAGAAGGCTCTAATTTAAAACCAACACGTTTTTCTAATTCAGACTTGAAACCATCAACCGTTAATTTATCAACTGTATATTTTAATCGCGCTAATTTTCGATCTCCACGATTCCCAAAATCACGCTGAATTGTCAACACTTCATAAGCCAGTTTCAACACTTTTTCTTCAGAATCAACAAAACCAATTTCGGTTGCTAAACGCGAATATGTATTTGGATTTCCGTGAGTTGTAGACAAACCTCCACCAACAGCGATATTGAAACCTTTCAATTCATTATTTTCGATAATCGCAATCAGTCCCAAATCATTTGCAAAAACATCTACATCATTAGTTGGCGGAATAGCAATTGCAATTTTAAATTTTCGGGGTAAATAGCGGTCTTCGTACAAATCATCTTTCTCTGTTTCGCGTTCGTAAATCTTTTCATTATCCACAAAAATCTCATAATAAGCTTGTGTTTTAGGCAACAAATGTTTTGATAATTTATCTGCATATGCATGAATTTGAGCATGAATAGACGAAACCAACGGATGAGAACTCGCAATTACATTTCGGTTCACATCACCACAAGCCACGATAGAATCTAACTTTGCTTGGTCAAACGATTGTAAAGTTGGACGCAATTGATGTTTCAAAATTCCGTGCAATTGAATGGTTTGACGCGTTGTAATTTTCAAAACGCCTGTTCCATATTGTTCAGAAGTTTCGTGAATTGCCAACCATTTATCAGCGTCAATAATTCCACCCGGAATACGTAAACGAATCATAAAAGAATACAATTTGTCTAACTTTTTTTCTGCGCGTTCTTCTCGTCTATCGCGATCATCTTGCACATACATTCCGTGAAATTTCACCAAAGCTTCGTCATCTGCACGCACATTTCCGGTGTGATTATCCAGCTCTATACTCTCTTTTAACGTACCGCGAAGTCCGTCACTTTTTATTTTAATTCCTTCAATAGGAGATTGTTTTTCTATACTCATTTTGTTAGTTATTGGTTGATTAGTAGACATCTTTTTGGTAACGACCTTCTTCTTGTAATTGTTCCAGAAAATTTTTCGCTGAAACCTCATCTTGATTTGATTCTTTTGCAATTAATTCGATCAAAGCACTTTCTACATCTGTACTCATTCCATCTTTTTGTCCACAGACATACAAATAAGCACCTTCATTTAACCAATTGTAAAGCTCTTTTCCTTGTTCTTTCACTCGATCTTGTACATAAATTTTATGTTTTTGATCTCTAGAAAAAGCTGTATCTAATTTGCTCAAAACTCCTGTCGAAAGCCATTCCTGAATTTCAGTTTGATAATAGAAATCCGAAACAAAATGTTGTTCACCAAAAAACAACCAGTTTTTACCTTCTGCGCCAATTGCATCACGATGTGTCAAAAAACTACGAAAAGGTGCAATTCCTGTTCCTGGACCAATCATAATTACCGATTGATTTTCATCTGGAAGTTTGAAGTTTTTATTTTTATGAATGTAAAATTCTATGGATTTACCTTGCTCAAAATCTGCTAAAAACTGAGAACATAATCCAGTTTTTTGTTGATCTGAAACTGAAAAAGTATTCAGACTAACCGTTAAATGAATTTCATTATCATGTGCTTCATTCGATGATGAAATCGAATATAAACGTGGTGCAATTGGATGCAAAAGATTTAAAATATCATCAAATTTTATTGTAGATTCTGACGAAAAATATTTTGTCAACAAATCAATTAAATCAATTTTAGTTTCGAGAATTTCTACATTCAAAATCGTTGCAAATTGATCGATTGATTTTTTAGAAAGTGCTCTAATATTTTTTTCTTCAAGTTCTTTCGCGCGATTTTCTTCATTAAAAAGCTTTGCTATTGCTAAAATTTCGGTTTGATTATTTTTTGGATAAACACCCAAAGCATCACCAGGTTCGTAATCGACTTGCTCATCAACTGCTATTTCGACATGATAGGTTTCTTTGTTTGAACCTCTGTCGTTCAAAACGATTTTATGCTTTACAATTCCTTCATACGATTTTTTCTGCGTTGAAGAACTTTGCAATTTTTGAGGTTGTACAACCGTTGAACTTCCTTCTGATTGAATAGTTTTTAAAATATCCGCAAACCAATTTTCGGCAATTTCTTGATAATCTAAATCTACTTTTACCAAATCGAAAACGCGTTGTGCGCCTAGTTTTCCAAATAATTCATCAATTTCTTCTCCTGATTTACAGAAAAACGGATAAGACGTATCGCCCAAACCAAAAACAGCAAACTTAGTTTGATTTAATTTTAGATCAGAGTTACTCAAATTATCATAGAATTTTTGAGCATTTTGAGGTAAATCTCCATCTCCCTGCGTACTAAAAATTAAAATTAAAAATTCTTCTTTTTCAATTTTTTCGAGTGGATATTGAAACGCATCAATCGCTTTAGCTTGAATTTTATTCTTCTTAAAAATTCCAAGCAATTGATTGGCTAATTTCTTCGCATTTCCTGTTTCAGTTCCATAGATTATTGTAGGTTTGATTGAGGTTAAAACCCTTTGTTCTTTCGGCTCATCTTGTGTCTGATTTGCAACTAATCCAGCCAAATAACCATTTGTCCAAATAATTTCGTCACGTGATAATTCTTTGACTAAACTTTTTACTAAGTTCAATTTTTCGTTAGCTAGCATAAGAAATTGTTGTTTTATGGTTATCAAAATAAGAGTTGGAAGTTGGCTGTTCATCGAACCAAGCGAATGATTGATGCAAATTGACAACATGACCAACGATAATTAAAGTTGGTACAAAATCGAAGGTTGGTAAATGATTTTCTACAATATTTTCAAAAGTAAAAACTTGTGTTTTCTGATCTGGAGTTGTCGCTTGTTGAATAACTGCTAAACCTTTTTCGGTATCAATTCCATTCAAAATTAACTGATTGGCCAAAGTTTGTAAACGTTGTCCACTCATATAAAAAACCAATGTATCAGACGTTTTTGCCCAATCTTTCCATTGTTTATCTTCAATAGATTTCAAATCGCACAACGTCAACATGCGAACTCCTTTCGAATGATTGCGTGCTGTCAACGGAATTCCTGTGTAAGCAGCAGCACCAAAAGCAGCCGAAATTCCTGGAATTATTTCGTACGGAACATGATTTTTTTTCAAGGTTACTAATTCGTCCAAAATATTAGAAAAAAGTGAAGCGTCACCTCCTTTCAATCGAACCACTAATTTTCCTTGCATTGCAAACTCAATCATCAAATCGTTGATATCTTTTTGAGGCGTATGAATGCCTTTCGAACATTGTTTTCCGACATAAATAACTAACGCATCTTTCGACGCATATTCGTCTATTAACACTGGAGAAACCAAGCGATCTGTCAAAATAACATCTGCTTTTTTGATATAATTTAATGTTTTGAGCGTCACCAATTCTGGATCTCCAGGACCAGCGCCAGCCAAAATTACTTTTCCTATTGTTGTTTGCATGTTTGTAATAAATTAGTTGATTGATAAGATTTAATTGATGTTTTAATCAATAAACATCAAAGCTGCGACTGTATTTTTCGTTGTTTCGTCAATCAAAATGGCATTTCCTGTATGAATATTTTCTTTGAAAGAATCAAAAAATAAAGGTTGATTCGTTTTTAAAACCACTTGTCCAATATCATTTAACTTGATTTCTTCAGATGGAATAAATTCCCAATTATTAATATCCCAATGTTGATCGATTGTTTTGATTTTTGCACGAACCGAATGAAAACGGTGTTGTAAAACATACGTTTTTCCTTGTTGCAATGCATTATTGTCTAACCAACAAATCCAAGCCTTTGGTTCGTTTGTCGTTTGCGGTTCTTCGGAAGTTTTTACAATTGTGTCTCCTCTACTGATATCTATATTATTTTCGAGATGAATCACAACATTTTCTCCTGCTTCAGCATGTTGTACTTCTTCCAAATGACGTTCTATTTTAACAATTTTTGATTCGATATTTGATGGATAAACTTTAATAGAATCCCCAACTTTGTAAACTCCACTCAAAATTTGTCCCGCATAACCTCTATAATCGTGATGTTCTTCATCTTTTGGGCGAATTACCCATTGAACCTGAAAACGCGCTGCTAAATTTTTATCTGTTTCAATCGAAACTGTTTCCAACTGATGCAATAATGTTTCACCATTATACCAAGGCGTTTTCGCAGATTTTTCGACAATATTATCGCCAACCAAAGCAGAAACTGGAATAAAAGTTACTTCATCATAATTCAATTGATCTTGAATTTGTTGAAAATCATTTTTTATCTTTTCGAAAATATCTTGCGAATAATCAACCAAATCAATTTTGTTAATCGCAATAATTGCTTTTTTAATTCCCATCAACGAACCAATACTTGCATGACGTTTTGTTTGAGAAGTAATTCCTTTTCGTGCATCAACCAGAATAATAATCAACTCTGAATTTGAAGCACCTGTAATCATATTTCGAGTATATTGCTCATGTCCAGGCGCATCTGCAATAATAAATTTTCGTTTTGCAGTCGAAAAATATTTATATGCAACGTCTATTGTAATTCCTTGTTCGCGCTCGGCACGTAAACCATCTGTGATCAAAGACAAATCAATTTCGTCGTCTTCATTTGATTTACGTTTTTCTAAAACACCCAATTGATCGGTGTGAATACTATTCGAATCGTAAAGTAAACGTCCTATTAAAGTACTTTTACCATCGTCTACGTTTCCTGCTGTTATAAATTTTAATGTAATCATTTTACTTAATTCCTATAGATATTATAGAGTTTTGTTTAAAAAAATTTTGACTTAGAAATAACCTTGTTTTTTACGGTCTTCCATCGCAGATTCTGACAATTGATCATCCAAACGAGTTTGTCCTCTTTCGCTAATTCTTGTATTAATAATATCAGTAATGATATCGTCAATCGTAGAAGAATCCGAAGGTACAGCCGCTGTACACGTCATATCACCAACCGTTCTGTAACGTACTTTTTCTACGACAACCTCATCGTCTGCATTTGGCTGAATAAAATCTGAAGTCGCAATTAATTTATCATTGTAAACAATACATTCGCGCTCGTGGGCAAAGTATAAATTTGGTAATTCGATGTTATTTTGTTTTATGTAATTCCAAACATCTAATTCTGTCCAATTGCTAATCGGAAAAACACGTACATTATGTCCTTTTTCAATTCTTCCATTCAAAATATTCCACAATTCTGGACGCTGAAGTTTAGGATCCCATTGACCAAAATCATCACGAACCGAGAAAATACGTTCTTTTGCACGTGCTTTTTCTTCATCACGACGTGCTCCTCCAATACATGCATCAAATTCATTTTCTTCGATTACATCTAACAACGCATACGTTTGCAAGGCATTACGAGAAGGAAAACGGCCAGCAGTTTCTTTCAGATTATACTTTTTTATAGCATCTTCTACAGAAGCAACAATCAATTTTTCGCCAATTTTATTGACCAAATAATCTCTAAATTTTATCGCTTCAGGAAAATTGTGTCCTGTATCTACGTGTACCAAAGGAAAAGGAAATTTCCCTGGACGAAAGGCTTTCAAAGCTAAATGAATCAAAACAATAGAATCTTTTCCTCCTGAAAATAACAATGCTGGACGCTCAAATTGAGCAGCTGTTTCTCTCAAAATGTAGATTGCTTCGTCTTCTAGTTGATTTAAATAATTTTTTTCTTGACTTGACATTCTTTCTAACTTTCTAACTTATTTTTTGACAATAAAAAACTCCTCAAAATTTTGGAGGAGTTCATGAATTATTATTTTCGTAATTAATACGTCACAATATATTCCTCCTCTTTTAACGAGTGGCACATATACATTGACATATTAAATACTAAATTTTTCATTTTTTCTTGTTTTATTTCTGATTTCAAAATTATATTATTTTTCTAAACAAATATAATTAAGAGAATAATTTAAATAACAAACCTATTTTTTAAACTATTTTATGAAAATTATTCTAAATAAATTTATCAAACAAAATAATAACCTATAAAACCGATAGATTTTATATTGTAAAAATAAAAATATTATTTAAAATACAAAGATTGATTCCAAAAAAAGATAAAAAATTGAATATTTCGACGACTTCCTTACCTTTGCAAAATGTCAAGAAAAGCGAAACAAAAAATCATATTAAATAATATAGAAGTTTTACGTGCTGGTGCAAAAGGTGTATCAGTTGGTAAAACAGAGGAAGGAAAAACGGTTCTGATAAAAGGTGCGATTCCAGGAGACGTTGTAGATGTACACATTTTGAAGAAAAAAAGCAGCTATTTAGAGGGACAAGCAATCGAAATTCACACAAAATCTCCTTATCGTGTTCAGCCAGAATGTGAGCATTTTGGTGTTTGCGGTGGTTGTAAATGGCAAGATATGAGCTATGATGCTCAACTTAAATTTAAACACGACGAAGTGGTTAACAATTTGGTTCGTATCGGAGGTTTCAAAGATCTAGATGCTGAAATTGTTCCAATTTTAGGTTCTAAAGAACAATATTTTTACCGTAATAAATTAGAATTTACTTTTTCTAATGCACGTTGGTTAACGTTAGAAGAAATTCAGTCTGGGAAAGAATTTGACGACCGTGACGTAGTTGGATTCCATATTCCTGGTGCTTGGTCTAAAGTTTTGGATGTTACAAAATGTCACTTACAACGTGATCCTTCGAATGCGATTCGTGTTGAAGCAAAACGTTTTGCATTAGAACATAACTTAGATTTCTTCGATTTAAAAAATCAAGAAGGTTTATTAAGAACATTAATGATTCGTACTTCTCAGAATGGACAAGTAATGGTTTTGGTTCAATTTTTCCGTGAAGAAAAAGAAAATCGTGAGGCTTTCTTACAAAACTTGAAAGATAAATTCCCAGAAATCACTTCATTATTGTATGCAATCAATCCAAAACAAAACGATTCTGTTTATGATTTAGATATTGAAGTTTTTGCTGGAGATGATCATATTATGGAAAAGATGGAAGATTTGAACTTTAAAATTGGTCCAAAATCTTTCTATCAAACAAATCCAGAACAAGCATACGAATTATATAAATTAACACGTGATTTTGCAGGTTTAACTGGTGATGAATTAGTGTACGATTTATATACAGGAACTGGAACAATTGCACAATTCGTTTCGAAAAAAGCGAAAAAAGTAGTTGGTGTAGAATCTGTTCAAGAAGCTATTGATGCAGCAAAAGCGGCAGCAAAATTCAATGGAATTGATAATTGTGATTTCTATTGTGGTGATATGAAAGATGTATTGAATCAAGATTTTATCAACGAACACGGAATTCCAGATGTAATTATTACTGATCCTCCACGTGATGGAATGCATAAAAAAGTAGTTGAAAATATTTTGTTCATGAATCCTAAACGTGTTGTTTACGTTTCGTGTAACTCTGCTACACAAGCGCGCGATTTAGAATTGATGAAAGATCACTATAAAATTGTTAAAGTTCAGCCAGTTGATATGTTTCCACAAACGCATCATGTCGAAAATATTGTACTTTTAGAGCGAATTTAAAATTCAATCAAAAAAAAATGAAAAATATTCAACGTTTTCTGGCTTATTCAATTTTCGCTTCTATAATTTCTTTAGCATTTTATAGTTGCGAAGACGATGATATTTGTACCGACGAAGGTGATGTTCCTCGCATGGTTGCTGATATGTATTATGATGGAACAAATGTTCCTTTAGAAGATTCGATTTATTATTGGGCGTATGTATATAATGATTCGATTACGAAAGGAATTAGAGAAGCTACAGGAACGAGTAAAGATACTGTCTTAATCGAAAAAAATTCTGCTTTAGGAAAAACGAGTTTCGGAATTGCTTTGCGTAATAATTCAAAAAAAGAAATTTATTATACTATAGCGCAAGGTCCAGATATAGATGTAAAAGATTCTATAACGGGTAAAGTCATCAGAACAATCCTTGCAAAACGTGATCGATTGATTTTAAAATACGATACACTTGGAAATGGCTATACTTCTAAAGCTTGTGGTTTTGGATTAACTTTTAAAGGAGTTGATGTAAAATTGGTGACGAAAACTGCAAATGGAGCTGGAAATTGGATAAAGAAAATAGAAACTGTAAATACTGAAATTAAAGATGGTTCGACAACTGTTATTAAGCTTTTTGCTAACGAGCGCAATTAGTTTTGCATTTGGTCAAGAAAATAAAACTGATTCGACAAAAGTTTCCGTTACAGATTCTATTCCAAAGAAAAAACACCATGATATTTTTATCGGTGTAGATGTTTTCAATCCGATTGTTTCTGCTTTCAACGATAAAAAAGGTGTTAGTGCTTATGCTTCTTATCAAATCAATAATAAGTGGCATGCTGTTGTAGAAGCTGGTTTCGAGAAAAATAAGTTCGATGAAATCAATTGGAATGTTGATGTTGACGGCGTTTTTGCAAAACTTGGTGCAAACTGGTTTATAACGCAAGATGTAGAAAATCAATCGAACGGAATTTACATTGGTGGACGAATTGCGTATTCTAAATATTCGCAAACCATTAATAGTTATCCGATTAGAGATTTACAATCTAATGAGATTACAGGAACAGGAAGTTTGCCAAAAGCGAATGTAAGCAGTTATTGGATAGAAGCTGTGGTTGGTGGACGTGTAGAGATTTTCAAGAATTTTTATGGTGAATTAGCCTTGCATCCTGCAGCTTATATTGGTGGTAAAAAAGATCAAGGAATTGATCCTTTAGTCATTCCTGGTTACGGAAAATACAGCGGTCCTTTTAATATGCCCGTTTTTTGGGGAATTTCTTATAAGATAAAGTAAGATTAAAACTTTGTTATGAATCAAATTAGAATAACAAAAGATAACATTTCTCTTTTTCCAAAATATGAAAAGTTACTTCATGATAACAAAATAAAATTCGATTCTTTAGGCCGATTAAGATATTTACATGGAGCACCTATTGGAGATTTGATTCAAATCAAAATAGATCAAAATAGAAAACCAATTTTTCAAGAAATAAGTGATTAATGGTTTGATCCTGAAAGTGAAAAGGCTAAAAAATTTGTTTGGTTATAGATTTATATACAAACTAAAAAAGGAACTCTAATTGAGTTCCTTTTTTGCTAATACAATCCAAACTTATCCCATTCTTCTTGAGATAAATTCGTTTTAATTATATTATTTTTCAGATCAATTAACATTCTCTCTCCTTTTTTTATAACAGCTATAGTAATTGGTTTATTCTCATAATTAAAATAAAAATCACTCCAATTAAATTTCAATTCATCATATTCAAATGGAATTAACTGATTATTCAACTTATCTACAGCTCCGAATTTCCCTCTTTGGCTCACAAAAAAGTAGCCGTTTGCATAACTAAAATCTTTGTAAATACAAGGTATTGAAATCTGACCTTCTCGCGTTATCAAACCAGATAAACCATTTTTAGTAACAATATGTTCTTTAGGTCCATATTCTACCCAATTAGAAATAGAAGAATATTCTATTGGAACAATTATTTTTTGATTAATATCTATAATTCCAAATTTCTTATTTTTTTTAACGATAAAATTATTTTGTCTATTATAGACAGCTTCTATTGCTCCATAAATTGGTGGAATTTTAGTAATTCCCAAAGTATCAACAACTCCAAATAATTTATTCTTTTTTAAAATAATAAATCCCTCATCAGTTGAATGATAGTAATTTGTAAACTCAGTATTTGAAAGTGTTTTTTGAATAATATTGAACAAATAAATCTTTTTATTCTTTTTTATTACAGCAATTTTATTTTCATTTACTAAAAAAACGTCTTCGTTTTCTATTTTCACCAATTCTCGTCCATCAGAAGTTAATATTCCTTTTTTCTTATTAAAGTCTTCGACTTCAAACAATAAAATATATTGATCATTTTCTACAACAGCTTCTCGAAAATTTATACTTTTCAACCATTTGTCACCAGAAATTGAAATTAAATCTTCGGAAAGTAATTTTAATTTACCATCCTTTTTGATAACAAAAGTTTCTAATTTATTTCCATAAAGTCCATCATTTGAAATTGAATCATAAATAATATCTAAAGCAATTTGTCCTTTAGAATTTATAATTCCATATTTAGATTTATCTTCAACTATTGCTAAACCTTTTTGATTGAAAATTAAAACATTATCATATTTTCCAAACTCTAATACTTCTTTTAAATTCTTATCTAAAAACCCAATTTTACCATTCTTCGATAATTTCATAGAACCATCTATAAAATATGTAGTTCCATTTCCAAAACTATTCTTAGGTTTCACAATAACCTCCTCTGCATGATTATCAAATATATAATCAGTTAATTGTTTTCCTTCATTATTAAAAATTGCCCATTTTTCCTTATTCTTTACAAATAAAATACTATCATTCATAGATTGATCAACAGAATTATAAATAGGAGAAACAATTTCTTTTCCTGTTTTGTCTACAAATCCATATTTTCCATTTTTAACAATTTTCGATAAACCTGATTTGTAAAAATAATTTAATCGATCATAAATAAATGGAATTAAAACCTCTCCTTTTCTATTTATTGCACCAAACTTATCTTTAATTTGAGCAATTGCTAAACCATTATCAGAAAAAACACTTAGATCATTGTAAATAAAAGGTATTAAAATATTATCATTAATATCAATATAACCTTCTTTATCATCTTTCTTAGCAAGAATCATATTTTCTTGATCTAGAGGATTCATAAATTTATATTTACCAAGTGGAATTTTTATTTCTTTTGTTCTGTTATCAACATAACCCCAATAATCATTTTCAGAAATTCTTGAATAAATCTCCGTTTTATTTTGTACTTGAGACAAACAAAGTTCAGATAAGAATATTAAGATAAATAATAAAGCTACACGCATATTCGAAGTATTAATTCTTTGATTAATATACAATAAAAAAAGGAACTCTAATTGAGTTCCTTTTTTTTGTTTTGAGAAGATTTCAGATTAATCCAAAACCTTTGCTCCTTTTACTTTTTGATTTGTTAAAGCGATTTCCAAAACTTCTTTCATTTCTTTTACAAAATGGAAAGTCATTCCTTTTACATATTCTGCTTTAATTTCTTCGATATCTTTTCGGTTATCTTCGCACAAAATAATCTCTTTGATATTTGCACGTTTTGCTGCCAAAATTTTCTCTTTAATTCCACCAACTGGCAATACTTTTCCACGAAGTGTGATTTCACCTGTCATCGCCAATTTTGCTTTCACTTTACGTTGTGTAAAAGACGAAACCAAGGATGTCAACATTGTAATTCCGGCAGATGGTCCATCTTTTGGTGTTGCACCTTCTGGCACGTGAATATGAACTTTATAATTCTCGAAAACTTCTGGTTTGATACCTAATTCGTCCGCATGCGCTTTGATATATTCTAACGCAATTGTCGCAGATTCTTTCATCACAGTTCCAAGGTTTCCTGTAATCGAAAGTCCACCATTTTTCGCTTTTGATAAAATAGATTCGATAAATAAAATATCTCCTCCAACACTTGTCCAAGCTAAACCAACCACAACACCCGGAACTTCGTTGTTCTCATATTGATCTGGTGTAATAGAAGGTCCTAAGATTTTCGAAATATCTTCGATTGAATATTTAGTATTAAATTCTTCTTCCAACGCAATATGTTTTGCAGCCGAACGAACTAATTTCGCAACTTTCTGATTCAATTTACGAACACCAGATTCGCGTGTATAACCCGTAATTAAATATTCTATTTCTTTTTTACCTAACACAACATCTTTCTCTTTCAAGCCATGTTCTGTTAATTGTTTTGGTAAAAGGTGACGTTTTACGATTTCAGATTTTTCCTCGATTGTATAACCTGCAATATTAATCATCTCCATACGATCGCGCAACGGACTTGGAATATCTCCTATATTATTGGCTGTCGCAATGAAAAATACTTTCGACAAATCATAACCAATTTCTAAGAAATTGTCATAAAAAGTTGAATTTTGCTCAGGATCTAAAACCTCTAACATTGCTGATGAAGGATCTCCATGCGCACTCGCTGTCATTTTATCAATCTCATCTAAAACAAAAACTGGATTCGAAGATTCTGATTTTTTGATTGATTGTAAAATACGTCCTGGCATCGCTCCTATATAGGTTTTACGGTGACCGCGAATTTCTGATTCATCATGTAAACCACCCAACGACATACGCACATATTTGCGTCCAATCGCTTCTGAAATAGATTTCCCTAACGATGTTTTACCAACACCCGGAGGTCCATATAAACAAAGAATTGGCGAACGCATATCTCCTTTCAATTTCAAGACTGCAAGATGCTCCAAAATACGTTCTTTCACATCTTCTAAACCATAATGATCATGATCTAAAATTTTCTTTGCATTCTTGATATCAAAGTTATCTTTCGTTAAGGTATTCCAAGGTAAATCCAACATAAATTCAAGGTAATTGCGCTGAATATTATGTTCTGGCATTTGCGGATTTAGACGAGAAAGACGGTTGATTTCTTTATCAAAATGATTCGCTACTTCTTCGCTCCAACTTTTCGTTAAAGCACGTTTGCGCATTTCATTGATTTCTTCTTCAGTCGAATTTCCTCCTAACTCTTCTTGAATCGATTTGATTTGTTGATTTAAGAAATATTCTTTTTGTTGTTGATCTAATTCTTTGCGAACTTTATTCTGAATCGTATTTTTCAACTCCAATTTCTGAAGTTCAACATTCATAAAACGCATCACTTCCATTGCGCGAAGTTTCATATCAGAAATCTCTAACAATAACTGTTTTTCATCTAAACTCAACGTCAAATTAGACGCGACAAAGTTGATTAAAAACGTATTACTTTCAATACTTTTTATAGCTCCTGCAGCTTCCGAAGGCAACATTGGATTTTCTTCTACAATCTGAAAAGCTAAATCACGAATTGATTCAATAATAATTGGATATTCTTTGTTGCGTGATGTCGGAACTTTTTCTGTCAAAATTTCTACTTCTGCCTTGAAATAAGGATCATTTGAAACAAATTCTTTGACTTTGAAGCGTTTCATACCTTGTAAAATCACCGTAATGTTTCCATCTGGCAACTTTATCATTCGCATGATTTTCGCAACTGTACCAACTGTATACAAATCGTCTTGTGTAGGATCTTCCACAGCAATTTCTTTTTGTGAAAGCACACCAATAATGCGATCTTCTTTGTAAGCTTGTGTTAAAAGTTGTATAGATTTATCTCTACCCGCGGTAATTGGCGCAACCACACCCGGAAATAAGACAGTATTTCTTAACGATAAAATAGGCAATACCGAAGAAATATCTTGCTTATTTAGCTTACTTTCTTCGTCTTTACTCATCAAAGGAATTAATTCGATTTCTTCTTCCATTACTTGTGCTAATGACAAATTGTCTATGTTCATAATTTTTTTGTACGTTCAAAGTGTCAGTAAAACTATTTTTAACTGACGAAAGCTTTTCATAATTTCAAAAAAAACTACGATATAGTTCTTGTTTGAAGCGTTTAGAAAAGCGAGTATTAATAAGACAAACGTTGTGCCAATAAAATATATTGTCAGTTTTTCAATAAAGGTTTATAATGAGGATAAATAATTATTTTGCTTCTAAATCTTTTATCAAGATAGTTTGATCTTTAATTATAAAACAATTTGCAAGAAATTCGTTCATTGATTTTGCATGAAAATTCATCATTCCAAAATCTTCAGAAATTAAAATTTCGGTCAATTCTTCAAGCGATAATTGGTTCAAATCTTTGTAATCTGTTTCTTCTTCAACTTTTTCTAGAAATGAATTTAACGTTTCATGCGTGATATATAAATCGTGATCGATGCAACCAATCCAACCTTTTTTATCGCCTTGTAAAACCTCAACAAATTCGTTTCCTCCAGGATCTGTTCCAATTTTGAAAAATATAGATTCGAAAATAGTATAGGCTTGCGCTTCTATCAAATCATAATAATCTGAATTAGAATTCAAGCCATATAAGCCTCCAAACATTTGCCAAGGTTCTTCGCCAGTATAATTCGCGGTAAAATTGTTATAATCGGCATCAAAAAAGAGTAAATCATTAAATCCATTTTGTTCTAATAAAAAAGTCGCATATTCATCAGAAAAATTATACTTCTTTTGCAATGATTGAATTTCTTCTTTTGTAGGTTTTGAAAATCCAAATGGATTAGGAAAAGTGACTTTTGACAACATAGATTGAGTTGGTTTAAAACTTAAAAATATAAAAAAAATCGGGATTTACCCGATTTTAGATTTTGCGATGACTTTGCGATAAAGTTCTTCGTATTGTGGAAGAATATTCGTTTTATCAAATCGTATCGCTTGTTCTTTTGCTTGATGACTAAACTCTGCCAAACGCTTATCGTCTTCTAAGATATAGATTGCCTTTTCTGCCATCATTTCGATATCTCCTACAGGACAAACAAAACCAGTAAGTCCATCAACATTTACTTCTGGAATTCCGCCTGCATTCGACGAAATAACCGGAACACTTGCTGCCATAGCTTCAAGCGCTGCCAAACCAAAACTTTCTTGTTCGGATGGTAAAAGAAATAAATCTGCGGCTTTCAAAACATCATTCAAATCACTTACCATTCCAAGACTTTTCACTTTATCTTGAATTCCAAATTCTTGAATCATTTGATCTGCCATATCCCACTCAGGTCCTTCTCCAGCAATAATCAATTTAGATGGTATTTGTTTCTGAATCAAATTAAACGTTCCAATTACATCTTCAATGCGTTTTACCTTTCTCAAGTTTGAAGTGTGTAAAATCACTTTCTCTTTTGGTTGCGCAAAATTATCACGACAACACACACATTTCTCTGGTAAATATTGATCGTTATCAATAAAGTTTGGGACAACTTCTATCTCATTTGTAATGTCAAATGCACATAAAGTATCTTGTTTCAAACTTTCGGAAACCGATGTTACGGCATCCGATTCGTTAATCGAAAATTCAACAGCCGTTTTATACACAGGATGTTTCCCTACCAACGTAATATCCGTTCCGTGCAATGTTGTTACAATTGGTAATTTATACCCTTTTCGCGCCAACATTTGCTTCGTAAAATACGCTGCATACGCATGCGGAATCGCATAATGTACATGCACCAAATCTAATTCGTAATGCAAAACTTTATCATACAAAATTGTGCTCAATGCCAAATCGTATGGCTGATATTGGAACAATGGATACGTTTCGACATGAATTCGATGAAAGTATATATTTGGTAATTTGATGTTTAATCTCGCAGGAACATTTGTGCTAAAAAAATGTACTTCATGACCTTTTTCTGCTAAATCCATTCCCAGTTCTGTTGCCACAATTCCACTTCCTCCGTAAGTTGGGTAGCATACAATTCCTATTTTCATTCGCGATTTTTATTTAGACAAATTTAAGGTAAAATTGCTTCATAAATTACTTGTCGAATATTTTCTCGCACTTTTTTAATGGAAAGATAATTTGGCTCGACTGTTTCATTCACACGATTCGAAAGAAAAATATACACTATATTATATTTAGGATCAGCCCAAACCATTGTTCCTGTAAAACCTGTATGACCAAAACTTTCGACTGATGGACCTATTTTAGACGTTGTTTGCATTTTATCAAAACCAGCTCCACGATGATTGCCTTTGAATTGTTGTTTGGTAAATTCCGCCACCGTTTCTGGCTTCAAATAAACCTCATCACCATATTCGCCTCCATTCAAATACATTTGCATCAATTTTGCTAAATCAATCGAATTGGAAAATAAACCAGCATGACCAGCAATTCCGCCCATCATCGCAGCGCCTTGATCGTGTACAAAACCATGTATCAATTGATTTCTATATGTTTTGTCGTATTCGGTTGGAATAATATCTTCTAAACTAAATTTTTCTTTTGGATTGAACGTTGTGCGATACATTCCCAATGATTGATAAAATTTCTCTTGTGTCAGTTGATTCAGATCTTTCCCAAAATCTTTTTCTAATTTCTTTTTGAAAATATAATAACCCAAATCTGAATATTCATATGATTTACGACTTAAAGAAGATTTATAAATATCTTCGTAAATCGTATCTTTTATAGAATTGATAATATAAATGTTATCCGTAACTTTTATTTGATGTTCTTCATCTTGTTTTCTCGAATAGAAATCTAAATATAATCGCGCATTTTTTACATTGACAGTTTCATTGTAAAAACCAATCCAAGGTTTAAGACCAGCTTGATGCGCTAATACTTCACGAACTTTTAAAGAAGATTTGTTTGAATTCTTCGCTTCATTATCAATTTCTCCAATTGTTTGATCAAGGTTTAACTTGCCTTCGTTTACCTCCAACATCAACAAAGGCAACGTTGCCGTCACCTTTGTTACCGAAGCGACATCATATAAATCTGTCCACTCCACTTTTTTGGAAGAATTTTTATCTTGTGTTCCGAAGCTTTTATCATACACTATTTTCCCATCTTTTGCGACTAAAATTTGCATTCCAGGCGTGTAATGATTTGCAATTGCTTCTTCGGCAAGTCTATCTATTTCTAAGAGTTTTTTTTTCCTAAACTCACATTTTCAGGTGCAGTAAATCCTAAACGTTTGATGTGTTTTGTTACAATTCCTTGTCCTTCTTTCAAATTTTGATTGATATCTACTGGAAACGTTCCATCTGCATCAATTGCTCCAAAAATAACTTGTGCAGCAGCTGCTTGTGCATCTTTTGTATTTTGATATTGAACTGTAACCGCATCCAAATTTGATAAATCAAGATCTTTCAAACCATAAGGACTTGTGAATAACGAAAAGATTTTCTTTTTGTCTTTTGGTAACGCTTTCAAAATTGCTTTCGAATTATCTGACAATTTATAAGGTTTATAAACCGTTTCATTCGATAAAAACGCTCCAGAAATAATCACATCATAATCATTCAATAAATTGATTTGATTTGGATTTGAAATTTTAACTAACTCAACATTTGCATATTTTTGTAAATGTGTCAAAAATTGATCATAATCTGTTTGTTCAAGCGGAACAAAAGCTATTTTTTGATTTAATTTTTTAATTGGCAAAACTTTATCATTATTCTTCACAACTGTCGAAGCTTTCTCAAAAATTTTAGTTGTTAATGCTAAATTTTCGGCAGAATTTAAATCTTCTAACACATTTGTAGGATTTAACGTTTTAATTTCATTTAATCCTGTGATATATTTCGCCATCAAAATTTTCTTCACACTTTCTTCTAAACGCGCTTCAGAAATCTGACCTTTATTTATTGCATCAATAATTTTTTGTTTCCCAACATGTACATTTTGCGAAAACAACAAAATATCATTTCCAGCTACAAATGCTCTGTAATCCACATCACCAGCAGGAAACATTTTTGCTACACCATCCATATTCAATGCATCTGTAATCACAATTCCTTTGAATTGTAACTCACCTTTCAAATAATCTGTAATAATATTTTTTGACAACGTCGAAGGCATTTTTGGATCTGGTTCTAAAGCTGGAACATTTAGATGCGCCACCATAATTGACTGCACACCTGCCTCAATCATTTTCTTAAAAGGCGCAATGTGATATTTCTCTAAATCCGCTTTATTATCTGGAATTAAAGGCAAAACTTTGTGCGAATCTTGATCTGTATTTCCATGTCCAGGAAAATGTTTTGCAGACGATAACACGTTTTGAGCACGCATTCCTTCCATATAAGCAATTCCTTTTTCTGCAACCCGATCAGGATTTGAACCAAAAGAACGATTCCCAATAATTGGGTTATTTGGATTAACATTGACATCAACCGAAGGCGAAAAATTAAACTGGACGCCCATTCTATTCGCTTGTATACCAATTTGTTTTCCAACTTGATAAACCAATTTATTATCGCGTAAAGCGCCAAGCGTCATATTCCAAGGAAAACGCTCCACTCCTTTCAATCTCATTGCCAATCCCCATTCTGCATCCATACCAATCAATAATGGAATTTTAGAAATCGATTGAAATTTATTTGTCAACTCAATTTGATGAGCCGCTTGATCTTGCATAAAAATTAATCCTCCGATATGTTCTTCTTCAATTAATTTTTGAATATCATTCTCATGCACCGCATCTCTGTTTGTATAGGCTGCAACGATAAATAACTGACCTACTTTCTCTTCCAACGACATAGAATTGTACTTTTCATCCACCCATTTCATCTGAATAGAATCTTTGTACAATGGCGAAACGTGTTGCGCTTTCGAAGCTATAGGTAAAATAATTGTTAAGAATACGTATGCGATTACTCTTTTCATTCCGGAATAAATTAATTTTGCTTGTTTTTTCTTTTTTAGAAACATTTTTTAAAGGCCAATCGAGTTAGGATTGGTAAATTTATAGTAAATTGTCAAATTAAATAAATTTATATGAGTATTTTCAGTGTTGTACAGGATAGCATGTTGAATCATCCTGGACTAATAACTGTTTTTGGGGTTGCAGTAATTATTATGTTGCTGCTTGATTTGGGTGTTTTTAATAAAAATGCGCACGCAGTTTCGAACAAAGAAGCGCTTACTTGGACTGTCGTTTGGATTTCCTTGGCGATGATTTTTAGTGGTGTAATTTATTTCGTTTTTAAAGAAGCAGATGGACATGCATTTGCCATCAATAAATTTTCGCAATTTCAGGCAGCATATTGGATAGAAAAAGCCTTATCCGTGGATAATTTATTCGTCTTCATCCTCGTTTTTGGATTCTTTAAAATTCCAAAAGAATATCAACATAAAGTCCTTTTTTGGGGAATTTTAGGTGCTCTTCTTTTTAGAGCAATCTTTATTTTTGCAGGAGTTGAATTAATTAAAATGACTTATTTACCAGCTTTTTCAATTGGAGATTGGCACTTTAATCTTGGTGATGAAGCGACTCATGCAAATTTTGCAGCAAAACAATTCTTCCGTCCAAATGTCGTTTTAACACTGTTCGGATTCTTCTTAATCGTTGCTGGAATCAAATCTTGGAAATCAAGTGACGATGATGAAAATCAAGATTTATCGCAGAATTTTGGTGTTAAATTAGTACACAAATTCTTTAAGGTTACACCAAATTTTGATGGAGATAAATTCTTTTCTGTACAAAACGGAATTAAAATGGCAACACCTCTTTTTGTAGCTTTAATGGTAATTGAAGTAACTGATTTAGTTTTCGCTGTAGATAGTATTCCTGCTATTTTTGCCGTTGCTCCAGACGATCCATTTATTCTATATTCATCTAATATTTTTGCCATTTTAGGACTACGTTCATTGTATTTCTTGTTGGCAAATTCAATGGATAAATTCAATAAACTACATTACGGTTTAGCGATTATTTTAAGTTTTATCGGAATTAAAATGATTATTATGCCATTCTATCATTTCGAATCGACAGTTTCATTATCAATCATTGGTGGAGTTCTATTAACAACAATTATTTGGTCGCTAATTTCGAATAAATCGGAGGTTAAAGAGTAGATTATTACTTCGAAATAAATTTAAAAAAGCCATTCTTACGAATGGCTTTTTTAAATTTTATACATCTCACTTTTTATCTTCTATTGGTAAATTAATAACTTTTTCTAGATCTCCATTTTCATTGTAATTATAAATAAATCCATATTCAAAATTTTGATGAAGATATTTTTCAATTTTGACTAATCTATTATCTCTATAATATCCAATATAATAAGCATTTTTAACATTAGTTGAATCTTTCATTTCAAACTCATCATATAAATCTAATGGATGAGAATACTTTCCAAAACCAAGATAATATTTTTTTACGATTAAGTCTTTAGAACCGGATTTTGTAACCGAGTTATTTTGAATATTTCTTTCTGTTTTATTACAACTAAATATCGATAAAGCAACAAGAATGCATAAAAATTTAATCATACCAATAATGTTAACAAGCTTAAATTTATAAAAAAAGCTCCAAAAATGGAGCTTATATTTCTATTCTTTATTTTTTCTCAACTTTCGCTGAACCAGATGCTGGAGCTAATTTTTCTTTTGCAACATCTTTCACGTTTTTCAACTCAACGTTTACAGGCTCAATCAATGATTTTGTAGGACTTTCGTTACCTCTGTGGCACATTACACATGTTACAACATTGATCATTTCTGGATTTTTTGAGTTTTCCCAGTTGAAATTTTTTGCGTTTATATCACGTGTCATCACAATCATATGACGTGCAAATTCCTTTTCTTTTTTTGCATCACTTGCAAAATCCATCTTTTTCGTATCTGGATTTTCGGCGTGGCAAAAATTACATTTCACACCTAAAGCAGCATTATATCCGCGCATCAAACCTTTCAAACTATCTTCTGAAATGTTTTGTGGTAACACTTTTAGGTTTTTCCATTCTGAACTTGAAATTGCTTTTCCTGTGTCAATTTGGCGAGAAGTTGTAAACGAAAAGATACTAAACATCAACGCTAAAACTCCCAAAGAAGCCATTATTCTATTTGTTTTCATTTGTAATAATTTTGTTTATACAAGGTAAAACAAATCTTAAACCGAATAAACCCTTCAGAAAAATTTGGAATAATTTTAAATAAAATCTTTAATAAATTAAAAATAAATCAATTAAAATCTCCAAACTAATAAACGCGAAATTTTATTCCCTTGTTGCATATTTACAATTCGGTAATCTCTTACTTTTTCGCGTTTTAAAATTCCTTCTAAAATTCGAACATTTTCTTTCTTAGAAACCAATGTTGTAAACCATTTTACTTGATGTTTATAGTCTGCACTTTCTTTTATCATTTTTGTGATAAACAGGCGCTCTCCTCCTCTACACCAAAGCTCAGAATTATTTCCACCAAAGTTTTGAATTGGTTTTTGATCAGATTTTTGACCCAAGTTTTTCAGTTTACGCATTGTTTGCTCCATCACTTCTTGATTTGATCTAAAAAATGGAGGATTACAAATTGTAATATCAAATTTTTCGCCTTGTTTGATGATATTTTTGAAAATATTGTTTGGATTAAATTGCATTCTAATCTCAACTTTGTTACGTAATCGAGCATTTTTCTTGACAATTTCTTCCGCATTTTTGAAAGAAGCATAATCCAACTCTGCACCAACAAAATTCCAATCGTATTCGTAATTTCCAATAATCGGATAAATACAATTCGCACCAACACCAACGTCCAAGACTTTTACATCTTTTCCTCGCGGAATTACTCCATCGAAACTTTCGCCCAAAATATCGGCAACGTAATGAATATAATCGGCGCGACCAGGAATTGGCGGACACAAATTATCTTTTGGCAATTCCCAATAATCGATGTCATAATATGTTTTCAACAACGCTTTGTTCAACGCTTTTACAGCTTCTCTATCCGAGAAATTAATCGTTGGTTCGTTCTCTTTATTGGGTTTGATATATTTGGAAAGTGGCGAATAAATCGCACACAATTTTTCGAAATTATAAGGCGCTAAATGACGATTGCGCGAATGTAATTTTTTTAATTTACTCTTCTTTTCGGGAGTATCCATACAAAAATATTTATGCAAAAATAAGACAACCTTTGCAGTTTTCTGCAAAGGTTGCTTTTGATTTCGATTATTTAAGTTGTTTTTGTAGAGTTTCGATTTGTTTCAAAAGATGATGAATCACTTCTAAACCTTCTAAATTAACGCCCAAATTATAATGAAATTCAATAAATCGTTCGATTAATTTCAAATCATTTTCTTCGATAAAATATTCTTGGTTACGTTCATGCAAAACAACCAAATCATTTTTGTACAAATCAATCACAAATTGAGGTTCAATCTGATGATATTTACTAAACTGAATAACAGATATCGTTACATTTTTCATGGTTTTAAGCTTTTTTAAGTGAACGTAATTTCTCGAATAATTCTTTCTCTTCTGCTGATAAATTAGTTGGAGTTTTTACAGAAAATGTCACATACAAATCTCCAAATTGATCATCTTTCTTATAAATTGGCAAACCTTTTCCTTTCAATTTTACCTTTTTATTATTTTCCGTTCCTTCTTTTATCGGAACTTTTACTTTTCCAGAAAGCGTATCAACCATTGCTTCTCCACCCAAAATTGCATCGTATAAATCGACTACAATAGTAGTAGATAAATCTGCTCCATTCACTTCAAACGAGGTATTATTTTCGATATGAAACGTGATATACAAATCTCCATTGGGTCCATTGTTATAACCTTTTCCTCCGTGACCTTTTATCTTAATCGTTTGTCCATCTTCTACTCCAGCCGGAATTGTAATTCGAATATTTTTACCATTCACCGCAAAAGTTTGTTTGTGCGAAGTCAATGTATCTGTCAAATTTAGTGTCAAACTGGCATTTACATCTTGCCCTTTATAACCTGTTGATCTACTTCTACCTTCACGTCCAAACATCGAACTGAAAAAATCTGAATAGCCATCGAAATCACCAAAACCTTCAGCTCCATCAAAATCGCTATTACTATATTGATATTGTTGCTGTTGTTGCTGACGAGCTTTTTCATATTCTTCACCATGTTGCCAATTCTCTCCATATTTATCGTATTTTTTACGTTTTTCTGGATCGCTCAACACTTCGTTTGCTTCGTTTAATTCTTTAAATTTCTGTGCAGCTTCATCGTTATTTGGATTAAGATCGGGATGATACTTACGTGCCAATTTCCGATAAGCTTTTTTTATCTCATCTTGTGATGCGGTCTTTTGCAGACCTAATGTTGTATAATAATCTATAAAAGCCATAGTAATTAATAAGTTTGTGCCATAATTTAATCAAAATCAGTTCCAATTTTTTCAAAACTGACAATACGACTTATTCTTTTTATTCATTATAAAATTTTTAATATTTTATCTAAAATGAATAAATTTATTATGATTAATTTATAAATTTTCAAAAATAATTTGGATATATTCAAAAAAAACAATTATTTTTCATTTATAAAAGAAGGTTATGAATAGAAGAAATTTTTCGAAAAATATATTAATTGGATCGGCGGTTGGTGACGCATTAGGAGTTCCTGTTGAGTTTAAAAGCAGGCAATATCTGCAACAAAATCCTGTAACCGATATGACGGGTTATGGAACATATAATATGCCTCCAGGCACTTTTTCTGACGATAGTTCGATGATGTTTTGCTTGGCAGAATCCTTGTGCAATGGTTATAATGTAAATGATATTGCAGAAAAATTTCAGATGTGGATGCATGAAGGTTATTGGACGGCTGACGGAGAAGTGTTTGATGTGGGAATTTCTACACGAAAAGCAATAAATCGTTTACGAGTTGTAAAAAATCCAACCGAAGCTGGTTCTACAGCCGAATCTGATAATGGAAATGGGTCGTTAATGCGTATTCTTCCTTTAGCAATTTTTACAAAAGATTTATCGATTGATGAACGTTGTGAAATCGTCAAAGAAGTTTCTTCTATCACGCATGCGCACAATCGTTCTGTTTTGGCGTGTATTTATTATATTGAATTTGCGTTGAATGTTTTGGATTCCGAAAATTTAGAAGAAGCTTATCTGAATACAAATTTTTGGTTAAAATTATTCTTAGAAGAAAATGAAATTTATAAAAACGAATTTCAATATTTCGAACGAATTTTAAGTGGAAAACTAATTGATTTAAAAGAAGATGAAATTAAATCAACTGGTTATGTTATGGATAGTTTAGAAGCTTCTATTTGGTGTTTATTGCATACAGATTCGTATAAAAATTGTGTTTTGAAAGCTGTGAATTTAGGGCATGATACGGACACAATTGCATGTATTGCAGGCGGAATTGCAGGAATTTATTATGATGTAGAAACAATTCCGACCAATTGGATTGAACAATTGGCGCGAGTGGATGATATTTTACATTTAGCAGAACAATTGGAAGAAAAATATGAATAAAAGAATTGAGCAATCAATTCTTTTTACCTTTACAATAAATCTTAATCATTGTAAAATGAAGCAAATTTATCTTTTGTTTATACTTTTAATATCTTCATTGACTTTTGGGCAATATAATGCTATAAATCAAACAGCTGATGCTATTCCTTATTGGAGTAAAGGCGACATTTTTGAATACGAAGTGATCGAGTCAACTTTCGAATACAATAGATTTGACACTATTACTAAAAAGGAAAATAAATACGATTTAAAATTAACTATTATTGACTCAACTTCAAATTCTTATACCTTAAAATGGGAAACAAAATTTCCAATACCAGATGATAATCCTGAGATTAAAAAATATATTGAAAAAAACTTAAAAGAATTTAATAATTATACCATTCTTTATAAAACTGATGAGTTTGGGGCTGTTGAAAACATTATCAATTTAAAAGAAGTCAAAAAATTCTACAAAAAACTTTTTGATTTAGCTATTTCAAAAGATAATTTTCAAAAAACAGAAAAAAATATGATTTACCAATTTATTGATAATGATGAACTTTTTCAGAATTATTTGATGCAAGATTTAAATCAATATCATCATTTTTATGGCAGTCAATTTTCTAAAAACCCATTGGTTACCGAAGTAGAATTAACAAATCCTTTTACCAATACACCTTTGCAATACAAACAAATTTATACTTTGATTGATATTAACGAAGAAGATGAAACGTATACATTAAAGATGGATCAATTAGTCGATGAAGAGAAATTAATCAACGAAATCGAAAATAAATTTGGATCGAAAAAATCAGAAAATTTAGATATTTCTTTTCTATTCAATATGAAACAAATTACGCATAATTCTGGTGTTATTCTGTATTCAGTTTTTTCAAAAGTGGTAGAAAATAGCGGAAAATCTAAAAGTAACCTAAAAGAGTTTATTTTAAAATAGTAAGCCAACATTTTCGTAAATTTGCAAAATGGAAAGTCAAAAAAATAATCCATTACACGGAAAACGTTTAGACGATATTATCGAAGAATTAGTGATTTATTACGGCGGTTGGGAAGGTTTGGGAAACCAAATTAACATCAGATGTTTTAATGATAATCCAAGTTTGAAATCATCGTTGAAATTTCTTCGAAAAACAGATTGGGCACGTGCAAAAGTGGAAGAATTGTACATCAAAAAAATTGCAAAATAATGAGTGCAACTATTCTTGAAGAAAAGATTTTTATTGATTCTGAACTCTTAACTAATATCGAAGAAGAAAGTCAGGTTATTATACATTGTTGTATGACGGCAGACGAATATGCAAATGCCGCACGTATTTGGCCTTCTACTTTTATTATTGATAACCAGTCAGGAAAACGTTGTCAATTGGTTTTTGCTGACGGAATTACGATGTATCCAAATTGGACGTATATCGAAGAAGGTTCGTCTCTCAATTTTACTTTAATTTTTAATGGTTTGCCAAAAAGTTGTCAATCATTTGATTTGGTCGAAATTATTCCGCAAGCTGGAGGATTTGAATACCGTAAAATAAATCGAAATAAAAGCGATGTTTATCACGTCGAATTTTCAGAATAAATAAAAAAAAATGCGTTTCATTTGAAACGCATTTTTTAATAATATAAACTGTATTTTTTATTGAATTACTCCAATATCATTTCGATAATATTCGTAATCAAAATGTACTTTCTTGATGTTTTCGTAAGCGGTTTCACGCGCTTCTTCTAACGTATTTCCTAATCCAACTATGTTGATTACACGCCCACCAGAAGTAACAATTTGTTCTCCTGATAATTTTGCACCAGCAATAAAATTAGGACAAGTTACCTTTTCTAAACCACGAATCTCAAAACCTTTGTCGTAATTTCCTGGATATCCTCCCGAAACCATCACCACACAACATGCATGTTGATTTTTGAAAGTCAAGTCGAAATCTTCTCCTTTGATTGCTTTATTTACAACCTCAACCAAATCATTTTCTAACAAAGGTAAAGTTGTTTGTGTTTCTGGATCGCCCATTCTTAGGTTATATTCCAACAAATAAACTCCTTTTGTCGTAATCATTAATCCAAAGAAAATAACACCTGCAAACTCTAATCCTTCCTTAATTAAACCACATTTTGTTGGCTCCATGATCTCTTCTTCGAACATTTTGAAATGCTCATCTGTAAACAATGGATTTGGAGCAATAACACCCATTCCGCCAGTATTCAAACCAGTTTCACCTTCACCGATTTTCTTATGATCTTTTGCCGAAACAAATGGAACGATTTTTTTCCCGTTAAAGAAAGACAAAATAGAAGCTTCAAAACCTTCTAAATATTCTTCGATAACCACTTCGTTTCCTGCATCACCAAAGGTTTTATCTTCCATTATATCCAAAACAGCTTGTTTCGCTTCTTCGAAATCTTGACAGATAATCACTCCTTTTCCAGCCGCTAAACCAGAGGCTTTCACTACAATTGGATACTCTTGTGTTTTCAAATAATCAATCGCCAACATTGGTCCTTGAAAATTCTTATATTTTGCTGTTTTCACACCATATTTATCCATAAAATCCTTCGCAAAAGCTTTAGAAGCTTCCAATTGCGCAGCAGCTTTATGAGGTCCGAAAACGTTTAAATTCTCTTTCTGAAAAATATCAACGATACCTTCCGATAACTCAGCTTCTGGTCCAACAAAAGTTAAATCAATTTGATTTTCTTTCGCGAAATTTTTCATTTCTTCAATCGAAGAAACCGAAACATTAGTTCCAATTTGCGCTGTTCCTGCATTTCCTGGAATAAAGAATAATTCTACTTCTTGACCTTTTTGTTTAAAATCTTCAGCAAATTTCCATCCGATTGCGTGTTCACGACCACCTGAACCGATTACTAAGATGCGAGTTGCAGTTTGCGATTCGCGGTTTGCGCTATTATTTTGTTCCATTGTTTTTCTTTGTTAAATAGTTTTGAAAATTTTGATTCATTCTACAATAATGATCAATTAATTCTAAAGCTTCATTTAATTCTGCCTCTGTTATATAATTCAACTCAAAAGCTATTATTAATTGAGCTTCAACTTCAAAAGCAGAACCTTTTGAAATAGATAGAAAATTAATCATTTGCTGATTTGAATTTCTTCCAGAACCTTCCGCGATATTTGAAAGAATTGAAACAACGGCTCTTTTTATTTGAACAGTTAATCCATATTTTTCTGATTCTGGAAATTTATTCGAAAGATCGTAAACCAATCTCAAAATCTCCAAACTTTTTTGCCATATGTCTAAATTTCTATAACTTCTCATTTACACTAAGTTAATCTTAAATTCCAACATCGCAAAACGAATATCGCACATCGAGTTTTAGTGCATAAAATGTCTCATTCCTGTGAAAACCATTGGAATTTCGCGTTCGTTACAAGCATCAATAGATTCTTGATCTTTAATTGATCCACCTGGTTGAATAATTGCTTTAATTCCATTTTCTGCTGCAAAATCTACTACATCACGGAAAGGGAAAAATGCATCAGAAGCTAAAACTAAATCTTCTTCCACTTTTTCTTTTGCACGAGCAATCGCTTGTTGAGCTGCCCAAATGCGGTTTGTTTGACCTCCTCCGATTCCGTAAGCTTGACCATTCGTTGCTACAACAATCGCGTTAGATTTTACCCATTTTACAATTTTTTGAGCAAAAACTAAATCTGTCATTTGACGATCAGTCGGTTGAGCTTCTGTTACTACTTTAAGATCTGTTGAAAACTGATTATCTGTAGACTGAACAATTAGTCCTCCATCAACTTTTACATAAGTAACTTTATCTGAAACAGGATTTTTCACTTTTATAATTCGTAAATTCTTCTTTTGTTTGAAAATTTCTAACGCTTCTTCTGTAAATGAAGGCGCGATGACAATTTCTAAGAAAATTTTATTTAATTCAACCGCAGTTTTTCCATCAACTTCTCTATTGAAAGCGATGATTCCACCAAAAATTGACATTGGATCACATTCATACGCTTTTTCATAAGCTTCTAAAACATTATCTCCAATCGCCACTCCACAAGGAGTTGAATGTTTCACTGCACAACAAGTTGTTTCTTCAAATTCTGAAACCACTTTATAAGCCAAATCCATATCACGAATATTGTTGAAAGAAAGTTCTTTTCCTTGTAAATATTCGAAATCTTTCATTGCGCCATTTTTCGTTTTATCAACATAATAAGCCGCTTTTTGATGTGGATTTTCTCCATAACGTAAATCCATCACTTTTTCGTAAGAAGACTCTAAAAATTGAGGAAAATCTTCACCTAAAATGTAAGTAGAAATCGCCGCATCATAAGCAGAAGTTAAGTTGAACACTTTACCAGCACATAATTTACGCGTTTCGATAGAAGTTGATCCATTCTCGCGAATTTCATTCATCACCACTTCATAATCATTAACATCCGTTACAACTGTTACATCATAAAAATTCTTTGCAGAAGAACGTAACATTGATGGACCACCTATGTCGATAAACTCAATCATTTCAGCTTCAGAAAGACCTGTGTTCATCTTTTCGAAGAAAGGATAAAGGTTTACAATAACGATATCAATAGGATTAATTCCGTGCTCTGCAATAGTCGCCATATGGTTTTCATCTGAACGACGAGCCATAATACCACCATGAATTGCTGGGTGTAAAGATTTTACGCGACCATCTAAAATTTCTGGAAAACCAGTAACATCTTTTACTTCTGTTACTTCGATTCCATTATCTTGTAAGTGTTTGTAAGTTCCTCCAGTTGATAAGATTTTATAATCTTGCTCAATTAAGAATTTTGCAAATTCTAACAAATTTGATTTGTCCGAAACACTGATTAGCGCTTGTTTTTGCATTTTGTATTTAGTTTTTAAAGTTTTTGTTTGTTTACTATTTATCGGAAATGAAAAACCTCAATGTACAAAACATTGAGGCATTCTATATTTTATGCTTCACTAATTTGCTTTATTGCCTGAATAAAAATCTTACTTTCTACTTCGGCTACCTTTCGCTGCAAATCTGCTACTTCATCACCTTCTTCTATTTCAAAAGTTCCCTGACAAATAATTTGACCTTCATCTACACCTGCAGTTACGTAATGAACAGTTGCTCCTGATGTTTTTTCGCCAGCTTCTAAAACAGCTTTATGAACTTTTGCACCGTACATTCCTTTTCCACCAAATTTTGGTAATAATGAAGGATGAATATTAATCATTTTTGATCCCCATTTTGTAGTAAATTCTGGGGATAATATTGTTAAGAAACCTGCTAAAACAATCAAATCAATGTCTTCATCAATTAAATTGTGTTCGGCATCTTCCGAAAAAGTTTTTCTGTTCAAGACATAGGTTCTTATGTCTTTATCTAACGATCGTTCTATTGCATAACAGTCGCGGTCAGTCATTACCATCGAAATCTCGACATTTGGCAATGTTCCGTCTTCAACTGCATCAATAATATTTTGAAGATTTGTTCCGCCTCCGGAAACAAATACAGCTATTTTCATGTTTGTTTGTAAGTAATCTTGTTTGTTTTACAAAGATAAGATTTTAGTTGAAGCAAGCCGAAAAATATAACTTGGATTTAATCTATTTATTAATGATTTATTCACAATTAAAAACAAAAAAGGCTATCTCTTATCGAAATAGCCTTTTGAAAATATTTTTTAGTGACCTTGAGTTCCGTCAACTCCATGTGCGTATCCGTGAGATAATTCTTCCTCAGTTGCTGGACGAACATTTAAAACTTCAACTTCAAATTCTAATGTTTTTCCTGCCATTGGAGGATTCAAATCTGCAATAACAGCTTCTTCTGTTACCTCTACAACTGAAGCACGGAATTGATTTCCTGCATCATCAGTCAAAGGTAAAATTGCTCCAACTGGTGGTAATCCAGATTCTTTGAACATATCTAAAGGTAATTGAGCAACAGCTTCTTCTACTCTTTCACCGTATCCTTCTGCTGGAGTAATTACGAATGATTTTTTATCTCCAACTGCTAATCCTTTTAATTCTTCTTCAAATTTTGGAATCATCATTCCAGCTCCGAATAAAAAAGTTAATGGCTCTTCTGCATTTGATTGTTCTACAAATACTTTTTCACCATTCGCTTCGATGGTATGTAATGAGTAGTTTACTGATACTACATTGTTGTTTTCTATTGACATAAATTGTAAATTATGGATGCTTAATAAAAGCGTTCATTTTTAATACTTATCTTTTAACAACAATTATTCCTTTCGAATAATTTGACCAATTTTGTCAGTTATTTAGATTTTTGAACTGACATTTTTTATTTAATCTATAAAAAGTAATGCTTTTTTGATGTCTTCATAACCAATTTCACCATTGAAATAATCGTAAATTGGTTTTAAAACTTTATTCTCTTCAAATTCGATTTCACTATAAGCCAATCGAACTTTATCAATAAGTTTGTCAGAAGGTTTAAATTTTGAATAATCTAAATCAGGCTCACTTTCTTTGATTTTACCAATATGATCCACAATTGCTGAAGTAGTTAAACCTCTTTTTTCTGAGATTTGATCCAAAGTCAAGCCTTCTTTCACATATTCTAGTGTGATTTCGTAAGTCGATTTCTTTTGACCTTTTTCTTTGGTTTTATTCTTTTCGATATTTTTTGCAATTTGCTTTTTATCCAACGTTCCACCAGAATATCGAATAAAAGCAGCCCAAGAATTTTGCAATTCTTTTTCGTCTAAAAACTTATCCATTTCATTCGATAAAACTTGAAAACGTCTATCAGCCTTCATTGCAAGCGAATCAATTTCTAAAGCCGTTTGATTAAGACCATGTAACATCAACGAATTTAAATCTCGCAAACGTGAAAGTGCAACATACCCTTGACCTTTTTCGAATGCTTTCGACAAATCAATAAACGCAGAATCTAACGTCATTCCTTGCGATTTATGAATCGTAATCGCCCAAGCTAAACGCAACGGAACTTGTGTAAATGAAGCCAATGCTTTTCCGCTTTCGTCCTCTATCGCCCAAGTTTCTGGTTTTGCAACATAAAATTCTCCATCTAACGTTTTGATAATTGGCTCATCTTTTTCGGTATAACCTGATACATTTCCAAGCGTTCCGTTTACAAAACCAACTTCGAAATTGTTACGAACAAACATCACTTTTGCTCCAATCTTCAATTCTAAAATTTCTTCTGCTAAAACAGATTTTTTAAGAACCTCAACCAAAGCTGGATTTCCCGCAACTTTTGCTTCAAATGTTTTGGAAGTAGAATCAATATTAATCAATTGACCTTTGTTGATTCGATCTACATCCATATTATGCGTGTACAAACGCGTTTGCGAATCTATTTCATCAGGAAAATATTCGATTCGAGATTCTAATAAATCAACTGTTTTTTGCGAAATATTTCCCGAACGAATTTCATTCAAAATATCATTCAACGCATTATTTGTCTGACGATATTGTTCTGTCAAATAGCAAATATGCACTTTCGATTGCACCCAAGCATCCGACATAAAACAGAATTTATATTTTGACTCTTCCCACTCTTCACCAATCGGAGGTAACTGGAAAAAATCTCCCGAAAAAATCACTTGAACACCTCCAAAAGGTTCATCATTTTGCTTGAAAAATTTCAAAACATAATCCACAGCATCCAACTGATTTCGGTGCAACATCGAGATTTCATCAATAATCAAGACTTTTACTTTGTCCATCTTATCACGAAAATATTTTTTGTCACGAAGCGAAGCTAAATATCGATCTGAAACATAATCTTTTATCCCAATTCCAGCCCAAGAATGTATCGTTTGACCATTCATGTGCGTCGCAGCAATTCCTGTAGAAGCCGTTATAGCAACAGGAACGCCATGCTGTTTAAGATATTGAATGTATTGGTTTAACACATAAGTTTTTCCGGCACCCGCAGAACCTGTTAAAAATACATTTCGACCAGATTTTAGAATTGCCAAAGCCTTAGATTGTTGCATAACTTATGAGTGAATTTGGAGTTTTTGAATGAAATGCAAAGATACAAAGATTGAATGAAGTGAGGAAATGATAAATATTTTAAATAATCCTCACCCATATTTAGCTAAAATTAGTGAGTTTTTTTGAGTGACGATTTTACAACTTTGTAATACAACAACTCAAAAAAACTACTACCATGAATTTATCATCAAGCGGACCTTTTATCGAAATTATCGAGTGGATAGAACAAGATCCAAACTTATTGATGTTAAAATTTCCTAATCAAGACAAGGAGATAAAAAATGGCGCAAAATTAATCGTAAGAGAAAGCCAAGCCGCATTATTTCTTAATCAAGGAGTTTTTGCAGATGATTTTTCAGCAGGAACATTTTCTTTAGCAACCGAAAATATTCCTATTTTATCAAAATTAAAAGGTTGGAAATATGGTTTTCAATCTCCTTTCAAAGCAGATGTTTATTATTTCTCAATAAAAGATTTTGTCAATTTAAAATGGGGAACTCCTGCTCCTGTTTTGCTTCGTGACCCACAATTTGGACCAATTCGTATCAAAGCTTTTGGAACTTATAATATCAAAATTTCGGATGTCAGAAAATTCTTTTCAAAATATGCAGGAACTTTTCCAATCTTAACAGTTTTCGAGTTAGAGCATCAATTACGTGATTTTATAGCTCCTATTTTTGCCGAAGTTTTGGCTCAAGCAAATATTTCTGCGCTTGATATTGCGGGAAATCTTTCTGCACTTAATCAAAAAATTCAACCATTAATCGCTCCACATTTCGAGCAATTCGGAATCGATGTTACTCAGTTTACCATTAGTTCGGCGACTTTACCAAAAGAGGTGAACGATAACATTGATAAAATAAGTAGTATGAATATGATTGATGATATGAATAAATTTCAACAATTCAATACTTCTTTGGCGATTGGAAAAGATGGAAATCCGATGCAACAAAGTCTGCAAGACGCAGCTGCGCTTGGATTGATGATGCAAGGAATTACGCAACAAAACATTCAACAGAACACACATCAACAATCTACTCAAAATCAAGAAGAATCGGTTGTCGATAAACTAAAAAAATTAAAAGAAATCTATGATTTAGGCTTAATTGAAGATACTGAATATCAGTCAAAAAAAGCTGAATTATTAGATAAATTATAACCACTAAAAACTAAATTTTATGAAAACTATTGGAACTTACATGGCTATTTTCGGATTATTAGCAATCGTTTTGAACTTCTTTAATGCCGTTCCTCGTCTATTGGCTTGGATCTACAATTGGGGCGAAGGCGTTGCGTGGGGAATTAAAATTGCGTTCGTGATCGTAGGTGCGATTCTCTATTTTATGGGAAGAAAACAAGAAGAAAATGTCGCAAATTAAAATAATATGAATGACGAAAAGCCAAAATTATCATTGATTGAAAAATTGAAACTTCAAGCAGAAAATCAAACTAATCTTGGAGGAGATTTCATGAAAAATCAATCAAAATTAGAAACTGTAGATTGCCCAAATTGCGGTGCTGGTCGTGCAAAACAAGATGGTGTTACCAAATGTGCGTATTGCAATTACGAATTTATTAGTGGAAAATTGGACGATGGAATACATATTAAAGCTTCAGATAATTCGAGAGAATAATGGAAAATAATTTTGTAGAATTAGACAACTTAATTGATCGTTTCAAAAGCTTTTTATTGAAATTAGAACTGCGTGCTTTGGAATTAGAAACTGAAACGATAGAAGCTGGTCAACAAATAAATGATTTGGATGAAATAAGATTCATTCACTTCAAAGCTGGAATTACAGGGCAATATGAAACATTAAAGGTTAAAGCTAAAGAGATTTTTAAAGAGCAAATTGAGAAAAAATCTTTTTCATATTATTACTCAGATGAAGATGTGAGAGCGGATGATTATATGTATTCTCATGACGCTAAGATTTATGAAACTTCGCTTTTGTTAGATGATTTTGATGATAAAATTGATTCGATTTTGGAGAATATTTTTAGTCAAGTAAAAGCTGAAAGTTCTGAAGATAAACTCAAAAAATTATTAGCAGAATACGAAACAACAAAGAACAATTTTTGTTGTGTGCAATGTGGAGCGAACCTAAAAATCGAGAAAGTCTATTTTGTTTCTGCTTATGTTACATGCGAATTTTGTCAAACGCAAAACACATTTGTTCCGTCAACGAGAATGTCACTTTTACCTGATTTGGTAAGAGAAATTGCGACAGAAAAAACAGGGATTTTAGATTATCCAATTCCTGGAAATTCAGTTTTTGAAAAATTTTTGAACAATGAAAAACATGCAAGACAACAATTCTTTATAAAAAAGAATCTAATTCCAGAATTAACCGATTCTTACAAAGAAGTTTATAAAAGAGACATCAGTGATTTTGTACAAACTTTTCAGCATGAAACGGAAACAGAAGCGGCTTTTCATCAAAATATTATTGATCAATTTGGAACAAAATTTATCAATCAAAATTTGACTATAAATGATTTAGAAAAAATAGATCAACTTACTTTTGAAACACTTTTAAACAAAGAATTACTCAGTATGAATTTCATGAAAGAAGCTGTTGAAAAAACTACAATTCTGACTGATTTAGAAAACTATTATCAATCATTAAAACAACAAAATAATTATAATTAAACAACTCAAAACTATGTTCGGAAAATTAAAAAACCTTTTCAATAAAGCAGAAGAAGCAATTGAAAATTTACAAGAAAATAACACAACACAATCATCAAATTCAGAGAATGAATCTGTTCAAAGTTCTTATCAACCAGAACCAATTTATTTCGAAAATTATATTGATTATAGTAACATCATTCCAGAAATTGATGAGCATTATGTAGACAATTACGAAAATTTTTACAATGCTTTAAATTCTAATAATCGTCAAAAAGTAGAAAAAGCAATTACTATTTGGAAAAACGATCTTGAAAAATACAAAGAACAAGTGCGTAAAATGGGACCTTATGAAGGTGATGATTCGTTGCAACAACATGCTATTGCATATTTTAATGATAAGATCAAAAATATTGAAAATGATTTTGAGCCTTATGCAGAAGCTTTTTTAACGGATGCTACAAATCAACAAGAGTTATATGACAGAGCTGAGAACAATAAAATGGCTTTGTATGATCGTATTAATGATCAATTAGAAAAGTTTGTGCAAAAATATGAAGATAAAAATTCGGATATTGGAATTGAACAAATGTATCAACAACATGACGCAAAAGTGCTTGAAGACTCAAAAGACAATCCTTTGTTAGAGCCGATTCATGGAATTTCTTTGTACGATTATGCTGCAGGAGTTGTGAAAATTGGTTCTAATGTTCCAGAAGCTGATGTTTTGAAAGCTTTGGGAGTTGATAAACCACAATGGGACGAAGCAAGTTTGATTTGGAATCAACGAATGGAACAAGATACAGAAATGACTGTAATGACCTTATATAGCCAATATTTCACAAAAATTGATGAACATCCAACATTAGGAAATAACGGAAATCTTTCTGCTAATATAGCTTCAAATCCAAACTTAGAACGTTTGAAAACGGACGAACATTTCTTCTATGATTTAGCTGCCGAAAGAGATGCTGCAATGGAAGTTGGAAAAGATGGCGCGCAATATATTTTGGATAAATACGGAATTGGAATTATAGATTTTCAGGCGCAAGCTGTTGTTTGGACTCGTTCTGGAAATTATTCTTCAATGATTACTTATCAAATGGAAAAGAAAGAAGAATATTTAAAACAATTTCAAAATGAAATGGGCGGAACAATCGCTGATGATATCGAGTTTTAATATTCTACCTAAAACAAAAAAACCGGATAAGAAATCTTATCCGGCTTTTTTAAACTATTTAATCTACTATTTCAATATAATTTTGTCAGCACCCTCTTGAATTTCTCCAATCAACGCACTTCCATCAATAATATTCAATACTTTTTCAGCGTCAGTTTGGTCAACGATGACAACCATTCCGACACCCATATTAAATGTTCCAAACATTTCGTTTTCTGCAATTCCTCCGCGTTTTGCCAATTCTTGCATTATTGTTGGTACATTTATTTTTGTTTTTTCTATTACAGCCGTCAAACCGTCATTTATAATACGAGGAACATTCTCGATTAATCCACCACCTGTAATATGAGCAATTCCAGACATTTCGATTCCAGCATCTTTGATTTTGAAAATATCATTTTGATATAATTTTGTTGGAACTAATAAAGTTTCGAACAAAGGTTTGCCTTCAAATTCTTCGTTAAAATCTGGAAAGACTTTACGAACCAAAGAGAATCCATTCGAATGAAAACCACTTGATGGTAACGCAATAATTACTTGTCCAGCTTTTATTTTAGAACCATCGATAATTTCGTCGCGCTCTACTACTCCAACACAAAATCCTGCAACATCATAATCACCAACTTGGTACATCCCTGGCATTTCTGCTGTTTCTCCACCAATTAATGCTGTCCCAGTTTCTTTACAAGCCTGTGCAATTCCACCTACAATTTCTGCTGCGATATCAGAATCTAATTTTCCACAAGCTAAATAATCTAAGAAAAATAATGGTTTTGCACCATGACACAAAATATCATTTGCACACATTGCGAAACAATCAATCCCAACTGTATCGTAAACTTTAGAATCTAAAGCCACACGTAGTTTAGTTCCTACACCATCGGTTCCTGATACCAAAACAGGATTTTTGTAACCTCCTAATTGGTAAAATGCACCAAAACTTCCAATTCCATTCAACACATTTGAATTGTGTGTTGCTGCAACTGCATCTTTAATTTTCGATACCGTTTGATAACCTTCTTCCTTATCTACTCCGGCTTGTTTATATGTATTGCTCATTTTAATTATGATTTAGTTTTTTCGAAATACGAGATTCGAAATTCGTATAACTTATTAATCTATATGCAAAGGTTTTACCGCTTTACATTCTTCATTAGAATAATTTACGGGATATTTTTCTGTAAAACATCCAAAACAATGTTCTTTACTTCCTAATAAATCAATCAGATTATCAACTGTTAAGAAATCTAACGAATCGACATTCAAATAATCTTCAACCTCTTTAATTGACTTGTTTCCTGAAATTAAATCTGCTTTAGAAGGCATATCAATTCCTAAATAACAAGGCGCAATAATCGGAGGCGAAGCAGAACGGAAATGAATTTCTTTTGCTCCTGCTTCTTTTAAGATTTTGATTAATAATTTCGAAGTTGTTCCACGTACAATCGAATCATCTAAAACAACCAAACGTTTTCCTTTGATTTTATTTTTGATGGGATTCAATTTTAAATTTACCACACGCTCACGCATTTCTTGCGAAGGCACGATAAACGAACGAGACATATAACGATTTTTAATCAAAATTGGTTCGTAAGGAATACCCGAAGCTTCTGAATAACCAATTGCAGACGGAATTCCAGAATCTGGAACACCAATTACAATATCGGCATCAACAGGAGATTGTTCGTATAATTTTCGACCAGATTCTACACGTAAATCGTAGATTTCATTTCCTTCTATATTCGAGTCAGGACGTGCAAAATAAATGTACTCAAAAGCACAAATATTTCGTTGCGTTGGTTGATTTAATGAATAAGATTTCAAACCTTGTTCATTTACAACAATCAATTCTCCTGGCTCTACATCACGAATAAACTCTGCTCCGACAGCGTCTAATGCACATGTTTCTGAACAGAAAACATACGCATCATCTAATTTACCTAAACATAAAGGACGAATACCATTTGGATCGCGAAAAGCTGCCATTTGATTATTCGCTAATAACAAAACCGAATAAGCTCCTTTTACCTTTTCTGTTCCTTTCTGAATAGCTTCTACAATATCTAAATGCGAATATTTTTGAATAGAACGTAATAAAACCTCCGTATCCGAAGTTGCTAAAAATGGTAATCCTTCTGCTTCTAATTCAGCTCTCAATTCTTCAACTTCAATCAAATTTCCGTTGTGAGCAATAGAGAAATGAGGTTTTCCGTAAATATTGTACGTGTAAAGTGGCTGAATGTTACGACGACTTCCACCTCCAGCAGTTGTGTAGCGTGTATGTCCGATCGCAGCATTTCCTTGGTATTCTTCAATTTCGGCTTCCATTGTTTTGAAAACGTCTAATACCAAACCTGTTTTTTTCACCGTTTTGATGTTTCCATCTTTCAAGAAAGAAACACCACACGCTTCCTGTCCACGGTGTTGAAGCGCAAATAAACCAAACTGCGCAATAGAATACGTGTTGATGTTCTTTGGCGAATAAACCCCAAAAACACCACATTCTTCGTTTACACTATCCACAGTATCGGCTGCATATTTTTTCAATAAATTTCTTTCGTAGAAATTCGTTAAATATTCAGCTTTTAATTGGCTTTTATGTAATTTTTTATCAATCATTATAGAATGAAAAAAATGTTTATTTTAAAACTTCTGTCAAACGATTATATACTTCGTGATAAGCTTCAGAAACATCACCTAAATCACGACGGAAACGGTCTTTATCTAATTTTTTACCTGTTTCAACATCCCATAAACGACATGTATCTGGAGAAATTTCGTCAGCTAAAATGATATTACCATCAACATCTTTACCAAACTCAATTTTGAAATCAGCTAAAATTAAACCAGCTTTTAAGAACAATTCTTTCAACGCTTCGTTAATTACTTCTGTTTGTGTGTACATTTCATCTAACTCATCGTACGTTGCAGCACCTAATAAAACTGCATGATGATCGTTGATTAATGGATCTCCTAATTCATCTTTTTTGTAACAGATATCAAAGATTGTAACTGGAGATTTCGCTCCTTCTTCTAATCCTAAACGTTGAGCCATAGACCCAGCAACATAATTGCGCACAACCATTTCAATTGGAATAATTGATACTTTTTTTACCAATTGCTCACGATCATTCAACTGCTCGATGAAGTGAGTTTTCACTCCTTTTTCAATCAAATAGTTGAAAATTAAAGTCGAAATTTTGTTGTTCATTTCTCCTTTATCCTCAACAGTTCCACGCTTTTGTGCATTAAATGCAGTCGCGTCATCTTTGTAATACACAATTACTTTGTCTGCTTCCTCTGTTGAGTAAACTTGTTTTGCTTTCCCTTCGTAAATGAAGTCTTTTTTTGTTAAGCTCATCGTTGTTTGTTTTTTTCGAAGCTCGATTTTCGAAATTCGAAGTTAAAATTCATCTAACTTCTAGTTTCTAGTTTCTAACTTCATTACATCGTTTTTTTTGTTTTGTTTGAAATGAAAAAGTCCACTTCGTGTTTGTTGTTTGTTTTGAAAATTAACTTGTTCAAGGTTAACTTTCGAGATTAATTTCGATTGGTTCAGGATCGAAATTGGTATTAGTTTGTTGTTTGTTTCTTTTTTAGAAATTCGAAATGCGAGATTCGAAATTCGTTATTTTATTTCCAATTGTCATTCTGAATGAAGCTTTAGCGTAATGAAGAATCTTTTTTAGATTCCTCGATAAGCTCGGAATGACAAGTTTTTATTTAATTTTTAGAAGTTAAATTTTCTCAAATCTAACATCTAATATCTCATATCTATAAACTACCCTCTAAAATACTCCACCGCATTTTTGAAGATATTCATATATCCATTTCCTGGAATGTTCTTGAATAATCCTTCTTCGTAACGCTCTGGATGTCCCATTCGTCCATAAACTTTTCCACAAGGCGATACAATTCCTTCTACCGCAAACGTAGATCCATTTGGATTATAAGGCATTTTCCCAGCTAATTTCCCATCCAAATCAACAAACTGAGTGGCAATTTGTCCTTTATCAATTAACTTTTCTAATTCAACCTCATTTGCTACGAAACGACCTTCTCCATGCGAAAACGGAATCCAATATTCTTGTCCTTCCATTCCTTTTAACCAAGGTGAATGCGATTTATTCACTCTCACTTTCGCTAATTGTGTAATGTGACGACCAATTTCGTTGAACGTTAATGTTGGTGTATCTTCTTCTAAATCTTGAATACGTCCATAAGGCAATAATCCAGATTTAATCAAGGCTTGGAAACCATTACAGATTCCTAAAACTAGTCCATCACGCTCCAATAAATTGTGAATTGCATTTTTGATTTTCTCATTACGTAAAACCGTTGCAATAAATTTACCTGATCCATCTGGCTCATCAGCAGCTGAAAAACCGCCTGGTACAAAGAAAATATTGGCTTGATTGATTTCATTTACAAAAGCATCTACCGATTCTTCAACATCTTGTTGTGTTAAATTACGGAAAGGCAAAGTCGAAACGATTGCTCCTTCTCTACGGAACGCTTTTGCTGAATCATATTCTGAATTTGTTCCTGGAAAAATTGGAATGAAAACTTTCGGATTCTCCACTTTATGATCTGCGAATGCAAAACAAATTTGTTCAGCTTTCAAATCTTTTTCCTCTACAACTGTTTCAGAAGTTGATTTATATGGAAACAATGAATTGAATGTTTTTTTCCATTGTTGTTTCAATTCAATCAAATTGATTTCTTCTCCATTAAAGTTGAATGAAGTTGAATCATTCGTCTGACCTAAAACATGGTAATTTTGAGCAATTTCAGCAGGAATATTTAATTCTTCTGAATGTTCAATCACAATCGAAGCTGGATAATATTTTGCTAAATCTAAATCAGTGTTGATTTCAAATCCGATTTCATTACCAAAAGCCATATTTGCTACAGTTTCTGCAATTCCACCAAATTTAACCGTCATCATCGATTTTACATCAGAATTAATTGTTCCAATAAAATCAAAAATAGATTTTGCATTTGCTTCGTCAATTAAATAGTCTTCAGTCAATGGTGGAATAAAAACTGAAAGTTTAGAATTCTTTTCAACTAAAGTTCCTTGTACAATTTTTTCAGCCTTAGAAGGCGCAACTGCAAAAGAAATTAACGTTGGCGGAACATCAATATCTTGGTAAGAACCCGACATCGAATCTTTTCCTCCAATAGCAGGAATTCCAAATTGTTTTTGTGCTTCAATCGTTCCTAATAAAGCCGCAAATGGTTTTCCCCAACGCGTAGCTTCATCACGTAATTTTTCAAAATACTCTTGAAATGTTAAACGAATGTCAGCGTAATTTCCACCAGCAGCAACAATTTTTGTCATTGAATCAATTACCGCGAAATAAGCTCCGTGATAATTTGACCAACGAGAAATTGTAGGATTATAACCAAATGAAGCGATTGAAACCGCATTTGTAAATCCGTCTGTTGGGAATTTTTGTACTGAAACATCTTCTGGCGTATCCATTGTTTGTCCACCAAAAGCATTCAAAATAGTAGAACGTCCAACGTTGTTGTCAAACATTTCTACCATACCTTTTTGTGACGCATGATTTAACTCTTGCATCATTGTAATAAACGCTTCTTTATTGAAAGCTTTATTCTCAAAAGGGTTTGTATATTCTTCGTCCGTAACTTCGATTTTAGCTTGTTTACGAACGCCGTTTGTATCTAAAAATTTACGGTCTAATTCAACAATCTTTTTTCCTTTCCAAACCAAAGTCATTGTATCATCTCCCGTTACCTCAGCAACACAAGTCGCATCAAGATTTTCTTCTTTTGCTAATGCGATAAATGTATCCACATCTTTTGCCTCAACCGCAACAGCCATACGTTCCTGAGATTCAGAAATAGCTAATTCTGTTCCGTTTAATCCAGCATATTTCAATGGAACTAAATCTAAATCAACATTAATTCCGCGTGCAATTTCACCAATTGCAACAGAAACACCTCCCGCACCAAAGTCGTTACATTTTTTGATTAATGCTAAAACGTCTGGATTACGGAATAAACGTTGAATTTTACGTTCAACAATTGCATTTCCTTTTTGAACTTCTGCTGATAAATCGTCTAATTTTAAACCATCATGTGTTTTAGATGAACCTGATGCTCCACCTACTCCATCACGACCTGTTGCTCCACCTAATAAAATAATTCGGTCACCTGCAACGGGTTCTTCACGACGAACATATTCTTTTTTTACAGCTCCAGCCACAAAACCAACTTCCATACGTTTTGCTTTGTATCCTTCGTCATAAATTTCTTTCACAAAAGTTGTCGCTAAACCAATTTGATTTCCATAAGAACTGTATCCGTTTGCAGCTTCTTTCGAGATTTTACGTTGTGGTAATTTACCTGGTAACGTGTCTTCAATTTTTTCTAAAGGATTTGCAGCTCCTGTAATACGCATCGCTTGGAAAACGTAAGATCGTCCACTCAAAGGGTCGCGAATTGCTCCACCAACACATGTCGAAGCTCCACCAAATGGTTCCACTTCTGTTGGGTGATTATGTGTTTCGTTTTTGAATTGTAATAACCATTCTTCCTCAACTCCATCTACATCGATTGGAACGACAATAGAACATGCATTGATTTCTTCTGAAACATCAATATTTTTCACAATTCCTGTACGAGAAAGATATTTTCCCATCACAGTTGCTAAATCCATCAAACGAATTGGTTTTGTAATTCCTAATTCTTGACGAACTTGTTGGTAATAATTGAATGTTTTTTGAAGTGTTTCGTTAAATTTAGAATTAAATTGAACATCTGTAATCTCCGTCTCAAAAGTTGTATGACGACAGTGATCAGACCAATATGTATCTAAAACTTTTAACTCCGTTTCGGTTGGATTACGATTGATTGATTTGAAATAGTCTTGAATAAAAACTAAATCATCCATTTCTAACGATAATCCAAATTGGTTGTAAATGTCTTGTAGTTTATTTTCGTCAGCAGAAATAAAACCTTCAATAATTGGAACTTCTGTAGCTTCTGGATTAGCTGGAATTTCCATTTTAGAAAGATCTTTCTCACGCGACTCAATTGGATTGATTAAGTAATCTTTTACTTTCTTTAAATCTTCCGCAGACAAATCATCATTGAAAACATATAATAAACCAGACTTTACTGTTACATTTTCAACATTCATCAACACTAAACATTGTTCCGAAGAATCATCGCGTTGATTATATTGACCAGGTAAAAATTCGGTTGCAAAATAGTTTTTAGAATAAGGAATACTTTCGTTAACTGCGTCTTCTACGTATTTGAAAACAATGTCTGTCACAGGATCGACAAACACCTTATTTTGAACCTCTTGTAATTGGCTTTCTTCTATATTAAATAGATCATAAATAACAAAAACCTTGCACACAATTGTAGGTACAAGGTTTTTGAGTTCTATTGTAGTCTTCTGACTGATAACGTCAAAATTCGATTTCTTCTGAATGAAAAGTCTGTGGTTCATTGTATTGTTTGCTGTACTATTTGGTTTAATGTGTTTAAACCATTTGTATCATCTACATCAACAAACAAACTATTTTCTAACAAGAGTGGTTCAAGACTCATTTTGTAGAAAAAAAATTCATTTGTAGTGGCAATTTTTTATGGTCTGCCGTAGAGACGCTCAACCTTATTATGAGCTATACAAATGTTGTAAACTTTAAAAACTAAATCACCTTTAAAAGTGAACTGCAAAATTAAACATTTTAATTAGTAAAATCAAATCTAAATCAACAATATTTTATTTAATTTTTTGGTTAAATATTTTTCTTAAAATTTAAGCATGATTATCAATCAAATGTCCCATTTTACAACAAAAAAAATCCTTATCAAAATTGATAAGGATTTTTCGTTTTCCGTAATTATCTTGTAATTGTCAAATCGTATTCGTTGTCTGATTCATCATATTTATATGATAATTTCATATTGAAATCTTGCATAAACTTTTTGCAAAACGTTTCTATATTTAATGAATCTGGAAAAGTAGCTTTGTTAACTGTCATAAACAAAGTTGTCCAACTTGTATTGTCTTTAAAAATTGTAGAGAATCTTTTCTCCCAATATGTTAAAAACTTTTCTTCTTTTTCATTGATTAATATCTCTTCCATTATACCTACTTTATAAACCAATTACAAATTTACAACTATTTCTAATCAAAACCATTTTTTCACGAATTATTAACGTTTTCAGCTTCTATTTTTCATTCAAGAATCGCAAACTTAAGATTCGCTTAAGATTCACTTTTCTATGTTAATAATCTATTAAATATCAAGACATTTGAACAATAATTCAAAAACAAAATGTTTACAAATAATTTAAAAGGACGTTACAGTATTTTACTATTTTTCAGTTCGTTATTTATTCTAATTTCATTTATTCTACGCCTAATTTTTGCGATTTGGGTAAAAAGTGATTTCGATTGGAATATCGGCTCGTTATTACACACTATTTTTTATGGATTAGTGTACGACATTAGTGTTGTAAGCTGTTTCACGTTATTCTTATCATTTTATTTTATGATTTTACCAAACAAATTCGTCAATTCTTTATTTGATCGAATTTTCGTGTATTTCGTTTATACATTGTATTTGGTAATCATTTATTTTACATTTTTTGCCGAAGTTACATTTTGGGACGAATTCAAAAGTCGATTCAATTTTATTGCAGTCGATTATTTAATTTATACATACGAAGTTGTCAAAAACATTCAAGAATCATATCCATTACCTGTTTTAATTGGCGGAATTGTGTTGATTACAGGCTTGACAATTTTCGCAACAAAAAAAGGTTACTTCTTTTACAATACATTTCATAACAAACCAAAAACAAGTCAAAAAGTTAGCGTTTTTGTGTTCAATTTATTACTTGCGGTTGGCTCATTATTCCTTTTAAACAACGATAGCAGTTCAACTTCTGAAAACCGATACAACAATGAAATTTCTAAAGCTGGAATCTTTTCATTCTTTTCAGCTTTCCGAAATAATCACTTAAAATACGACGAACATTATAAATCTATTCCGATTGAAGATGCTTTTGCAGTAATGAAATCTGAATTGCAAGATTCGAAAACTGTTTTCGATCAACAATTCAAAAATCCAATACGAAGAACAATTTTAGCGAGTAATCCGTCACAAGCAGAGCAAAAACCAAACGTGATTTTTGTGTTGATGGAAAGTATGAGCGCTTCATTTTTGCAAGAGCAATTCAACGGAAAATCAATCACTCCAAACCTTAATGATATTGCAAATAACAGCATCTATTTTTCGAATATGTATGCCAACGGAACGCGTACAGTACGCGGAATGGAAGCTGTTACATTATCAATTCCTCCTACTCCTGGAAACAGTATTGTGAAACGTGTTGATAATCAAAACTTATATACTATTTCGAACGTTTTCAAAGCAAAAGGTTATCACAATATGTTCTTTTATGGTGGCGATGGATATTTTGATAATATGAATGCGTTTTATGGTGGAAATGGTTTTGACATTTACGATCGTGGTCGTGGTAGTGTTTTGAGTGATAAAATCAACACCAATCGTTTCAATATTAATGATGATGAAGTTACTTTTGAAAATGCTTGGGGAATTGCAGACGATGATATTTACAGAAAAGTAATCAAAGTTGCTGACGAAAAATACAAAACAAAACAACCATTTTTTGCTTTTGTGATGTCAACTTCTAACCACAAACCTTATACATACGAAGATGGAAAAATTGATATTCCGTCTGGAACTGGTCGTCCTGGTGCGGTGAAATATGCCGATTATGCGATTGGAGATTTAATTGCAAAAGCGAAAACAAAACCTTGGTTCAGTAATACCGTTTTTGTGTTTATTGCCGATCACTGTGCAAGTAGCGCGGGTAAAGATGCGATTGATGTTAAGAATCATCACATTCCGGCATTTATCTATAATTTGAAATCGCATACCAAAGAAAATGTCACAAAAGAAGTTTCTCAAATTGATATTTTCCCAACATTATTTTCGTTGTTCAATTGGAAGTATACATCTCAATTTTACGGAAAAGATATTTTCGATCCGCAATACAAATCGCGTTCTTTTGTTGGTACGTATATTAAATTAGGAATGAAAAAAGGAGAAGATGTTTCAATTTTATCCGATCAAAAGAAAATTAATCAATACAAATGGATTGATAAAAATTTAATTGATACAAAGGTTGATCCTATTTTCGAGCGTTCTATCATATCTAATTATCAAACAGCCGATTATTTATTTAGCAATCATTTATTAAATGAAAAATAAAATCATTTTTATCATCAATCCAATTGCTGGAAAGGGAAAAGGACGAATGATTGAAACTGAAATTCAAAGTTATTTTAATCAAAAAAATGTTGAATTCGAAACATTTTTGACTGAAAGTATTGGTCATGCAACTGAAATTACAAATCAAGTTCTAACAAAAAATCCTGATATAATAGTAGCTTGTGGCGGCGACGGAACAATAAACGAAGTCGCTCAAGCTTTGGTTGGTAGCAATGTTGCTTTGGGAATTATTCCGATTGGCTCTGGAAATGGATTAGCGGCTAATTTGCATATTCCTAAATCTACTGAAAAAGCTTTTGAAATGATTCTCAATGCAAAAATCAATAAAATTGATGCAGGAAAAATCAACGAAAATTACTTTTTTAGCAATATGGGATTAGGAATTGATGCAGATGTGATTAATAATTACGCACAAACCAAAACCAGAAACTTTTTGGGCTATGTAACTGCCAGTACAAAAGCAATTTTCAACTTTCAACCAAAAAAATTTAACATTGAATTAGACAATGAACACACATTAGATGATGATTTCTATTTTGTATTCTGCTCCAACTCTAACGAAGCGGGTTACGGCATCTCATTTTCGCCCAATGCAAAATTAAATGATGGAAAATTAGACTTTCTTGCGGTAAAAAAGCTTAATTTTATCGAACAAATTCAGTTTTCAGCGAATGTATTAGGAAAACGAATTGAAAAAATGAAGCAAGCAAAAGTATTGCAAGTTAATTCAGTAAAATTCAATTCCAAACAAACAAAAACCATTGCACAAGTTGATGGTGAAGCTGTTATTTTTAACCAAAATTCTATTGAAGTTTCGATTGTCCCGAATGCTTTAAATGTTATTGTTCCGAATTAGAAAATGAACAAACCAAAAGTTTTAATTGTTGAAGATGAATTGGGAATTGCCAATTTTATGCTTCAAGGTTTAGAAGAAGAAAATTTATCGCCAACGCACTGTTTAAGCGGCGAAGATGCCTTAGTGAAAATAAATAACGAGAAATTTGATGTTATTTTATTGGATTGGATGATGTTAAATATTTCTGGATTAGAAGTTTGTCAAACAACGCGATCTACCGAAAATCCGAATAAAAAAACACCTATTATTTTCATTACAGCGAAAGATACAGTTCAAGATACAATTGAAGGTTTGAATGCTGGTGCAAATGATTACATCAAAAAACCATTTGATTTCAATGAATTAGTAGCACGAATCAACGTTTATCTTCATCAAAATGAATCGAATAACCTTTTGAATTTCGGAAATATTTCATTAAATACCGAAACACATCAAACTTTTTTAGACAATAATTTAGTTGAATTAACACTAAAAGAATTTCAACTTTTAGCTTACCTATTCAAAAATAAAAACCGAATTTGTACACGCAAAGAAATCATTGAAAACGTTTGGGATATTCATTTTGAATACGATACAAGTGTGATTGATGTTTTTATTAATGCGATTCGTAAAAAATTGAATCTAAAAAAAGACGATCCGCGCTTACATACCATTCGTGGCGTTGGTTACATTTCGAAAGATGCTTAAAAAATTCTCGGTAAAAAATAGAATTGCGCTTTTCTACAGCCTTACTTTTTCGGTTATTTTACTGATTATCTTCTCTTTAATTTATTTTTCGGTAAACCGAGGCATCAACAAAACGATGTACGAAACGTTGGAGGAAGAAATTAACAGCCACGTTGATTATGTTTTACACGAACCAACATTAGAAAACTTTGTTCAACCGCGCGAATGGGAAGAAGTTGAACATACAGACATTGCACTGAATCCTGTTTTTATCTCAATTTATGATAAAAATTTCAAGCTGATTGAGAGTTCTCCAAACATGGTGCAAAATCAATTGGATTGGAACAATGAAGAACCAGAAAATAAGCCATTTTACGCCGAATATAATTCAATTCAGTTATTAATTTCTCAAGCAAAATTGATTCATCACGGCGAAGTTGTGGGATATTTGGTCGTCGGCGTTTCGACAAAACACAATCAATTAGCGCTAGATTATTTGAAAACTGCCTTACTTATTATCTTTCCTATTTCGGTTTTATTGACGTTTCTTTTAGCTCGTTTTATTGCTGCTAAATCGATTAAACCTGTTTTCAATGTGATTCATACAGCACAGTCTATCACAGAAAATAATCTTTCAGAACGCATTCAATTACCTAAAAATAAAGATGAATTATTTCAACTTTCAGCGACAATAAATTCATTGTTAGATCGATTAGAGTTTCAAATATTAAAAGCTAAACAGTTTTCGGCTGACGCTTCACACGAACTTCGAACACCATTAGCGATTATAAAAGGAACGTTGGAAATTTTGATTCGACGCGAACGCACGCCTGAACAATACAATGAAAAAATAGATTACACATTGAAACAAGTGAATCGTTTGGATCGTTTGGTGGAACAATTTTTATTGCTTTCTCGTGTCGAAAATAATAGTTTGGAGTTAAAAACTTCTTTATTTGAACTAAAATCCGAAGTTTTAAAATCAATTGAACGTTTTGATGTTTTGTTACAAGAAAAACAAATTTCTGTTGATACGGAACAACTTCAAGCTTATGAAATTGATAATTACCAAGAATTTTTTGAGATTATTATAGATAATATTTTGTCAAATGCCATAAAATATTCGAACTTAAAAGGTCAAATCACAATTCTTTCTAACATCGAAAATGATTGCTATGAATTGATTTTTGAAGACAATGGAATTGGAATGAATCAAGAAGATTTAAAATTTGTTCAAGAACGATTTTTCCGAATTAAAAATGATTCAACACTCCATATTTCTGGTTCTGGATTAGGATTAAATATTGCAACACAATTAGCTAAAATGTCTGATATTAAAATGCGAATTGAGAGTTCTCAAAATATTGGGACTAAAATTATTTTAACGTTGAATATAGAAAATTTTTAAGTAACTTCAATTCATCAAAAACCAACAAAATGAGCCAACACGAATACACAAACGGAGAAATCACCATAATCTGGAAGCCCAAATTATGTCAACACGCAGGCATTTGCGTAAAATCACTTCCAAATGTTTACAAACCAAAAGAAAAACCTTGGTTAAGACCAGAAAATGCAAGTAGTGATGAACTTATCAAACAAGTTCACCAATGTCCTTCAGGGGCGTTGAGTATAAAGAAGTAAAATAACAACCAACGAATTGAGAATTAATCATCTTTTGAAACGATTTGCATATGAACCAAATCTCAAAAAATATACAATAAAAGACTGGTTTTTAATTCAAGAAAGACTTTTTCGGATGCTTTTTTGGAACATACAGGTTGTCGTCCGTCTCAATATTTACGGAATATTCTTGAATAAAAAAAGCAATCCAATTGGATTGCTTTTTTACTATTATATGAAATTGATTAATTCACTTTACTTAATGTACGAACTCTAATTTCTTGTAATACGTCTTCTACAGACATTCCTACATATGCACCTTCTTCTACAATTGGATACAATTGATCATAAGACATAATACGTGTATTGTCGATACGTAAATTTACGTGAGAACGATTGAAATCTCTGTGAGATTTAACACCTGTTGCAGAAATTAATTCAGATAAAATATGCATTGTTTTCTTGTGGAAATTATACATACGAGTCGCTTTATCTTCTACATCCAAACCTTTCATCAATTCACGATCTTGCGTAGCAACACCAACTGGACATGTATTTGTATTACACTGTAAAGCTTGGATACATCCTACAGCCATCATCATAGCACGAGCCGAATAAACTAAATCTGCACCAATCGCCATTGCACGAGCAATGTGGAAAGAAGAAATAATTTTTCCAGAAGCTACAACACGAATATCTTTTTTAAGACCATAACCACGTAATGTATCAACAGCGAAAGCTAAACCATCTAACAAAGGCATACCCAAAGAGTTTGAGAACTCTACAGGAGCAGCTCCAGTTCCACCTTCACCACCGTCAATTGCGATATAATCTGGTTTGATACCAGTTTTGATCATTGCTTCACAAATTTCGATAAACTCGCGTTTAATCCCAATACACAATTTGAAACCAACTGGTTTTCCACCTGATAATTCTCTTAATTGTTTGATGAAATGTAACATTCCTTCTGCATCAGAGAAAGCTGAGTGAGATGGAGGAGAATCAACAGTTGTATATGGTTCTACAGCACGAATCTTAGCGATTTCTGGCGTATTTTTATTTGCTGGTAAAATTCCTCCGTGACCTGGTTTTGCACCTTGAGAAATTTTTAACTCAATCATTTTTACATTTGGTAAAGTAGCGCGTTCTACGTACTTATCTGGATCGAAACCACCATCAGTAGCACGACAACCAAAATATCCTGTACCAATTTGCCAAATCAAATCTCCACCTGGCTGTAAGTGATATGGAGAAATTCCCCCTTCACCTGTATTGTGAGCAAAGTTTCCTAATTTAGCTCCTTTATTCATCGCTAATACAGCATTTTCACTTAACGAACCGAAAGACATTGCAGAAATGTTTAATAAACTTGCTAAATAAGGTTGTTTACATTCGCTTCCTCCAACTTTTACACGTGGATCATCAGCATGTTTGATTTTTCCAGCATACATCGAGTGATTTAACCACTCATATCCTGGTTCATAAACATCTAATTGCGTCCCAAAAGGAACTGTGTCAATTACATTTTTTGCACGACGATACACCATACTACGCATCAAACGGTCAATAGGTTTTCCTTCAGTATCCGTTTCAACAAAGTATTGCATGATTTCTGGACGAATACTTTCTAATAAATAACGACCATGTCCTACAATAGGAAAGTTTCTTCTGATAGCGTGCTTTGTTTGCGAGATATCAGCAATTCCTAAGGCAATCAAAGGAAGAATAATTATTAAAGACCATAAGATACCTGGCCAAAAATAAGAGATTACTCCAATTGCAACAAGAGTAATGATAGATCCTACTACGAAAAGTTGTCTTACTTTCATAAGTAAAAATTTAAATGATTTTGATTAAAAATTTGGTGTCAAATATATCTAAAAAAACTCGGTTTAACGCCTTTAATTCTGAAATTATTTCTTTTAAAATATTGATTTCAAACGTTAGAGAAAACTGATTATTTCAAATAAGTTAACAATTATCTAATGTCGTGAAATAAAATGAAATATTATTTAGATTTTTTTAAAAGATGTTCAAACTTTTTGAGAAATGTCAAAAGAATTATTCTTTGTAAACTCTCGTTAAATCCAATAATTTGATTGGTCCCATCGAAAAATTCTTAACTTTTTTCTTCAAAAATAACGTTGTTTGATCATAGAATAATGGCAAAATTGGAGCGTTTTGCATCATCAATGCATCCATTTTTTGATAAATTTTGGCGCGCTCTTCAGGATTATTGGTCAAAAATGCTTGTTCATACATTTTATCAAATTCACCATTTTTGTAATGTGAATAATTTGGACCTTCTGGCGCAAAGTTTTTCGAATAATATAAGGATAAAAAGTTTTCGGCATCTGGATAATCTGCTCCCCAATTTGCACGGAACAATGTAAATTTTCCTGTTGCTTTTCCATCACGCATCGTTGGTCCAGGTACAACATTCACTTTTATTGGTAAACCTAATTTTGCCATTTCTGCCGCAATATATTCGCAAACATCTACATATTCTTGTACTGTTGTCAGCTCGATTGGCGTAATTTTTTCGTTCGTTTTTTTATAGCTATTGATTAATTCACGTGCTTTTTCGGGAGAATATTTGTAACCACTTTCTGGCGAATAACCTGGTAAACCTTTCGGAATGAAACCTCCATCTGCTTCAAAAGCTTGTCCTTTCATCATATATTTGATGATTTTGTTTTTATCAACTCCATAATTCAATGCTTGACGCAATTTCAAATCAACTGCATTTGGTGCATCAAGGTAAAAACATAAATAAACAGTACTTAAATAAGGAACTTTTTGAATGGTTAAAATATTTGAATATTTTGGATTCAAATCTCCAATTGGATTTAAAATTTCATCTTTATAAGAAGGATCCAAATCTGCCATCATATCCAAATTACCTTTGATTAATTCTAAAAATTCTGAATTCTTTTCTGGTAAAAAAGATAGATTAACCGCTTCTAAATATGGTAAACGTTGTCCTTTTTCATCAAACTCGAAATAGTTTGGATTTTTTCTGAAAACCATTTTTACATTATCTTCCCAAATCTTGAATTGAAAAGGACCTGTACCAATTGGATGTTTCAAGAATTCATCGTTTCCATTTTTGAATAATTCTTTTGGGACAACAGAAGCATATTTCATCGAAATTAATCCCAAAAATGCAGGATAAGCTTCTTTCAATTTAATTTCAAAAAGTGTATCATTTATTGCTTTATACGAATTAATATTATTCATAATCCAACCTCCAGAACCTCCAGCTTTCGGATCTTTTAAACGATTAAAACTATATTCAAAATCAGAAGCAGTCACAATTCGAGTCGAATCTTTTCCGAAAGCTTCATGTTTATGAAAAAAAACATCGTTTCTTAAAGTAAAAGAATACGTTTTTCCATCTTCTGAAATTGACCAAGATTTTGCAATATCGGGCTGAATTTCTAATTGATTATCAATTTTCACTAAACTGTTGTACATCAAATTACACGCCCAGTTATTGGCTTGCGTTCTTGCATTAATCGGATCTAAAGAAGAAATATTATCGTAACGATTTAGTTTAAATACTTTGTTTTCATCGATTTCAATTTTCTTAGAACACGAAAATATTGAAAAGAATAACATAATGTAGATAAAGTATTTAGTCATTTTGAATAGCTGATTTATTTATGTTTCAAAACTATGGATAATTTCTTAAATTTGCAGCTATGAATAATCAAACTAAAACAGTTGCATTTCATACATTGGGATGTAAACTTAATTTTTCTGAAACTTCGACGATCGCAAGAAACTTGAAAGATAATGGATATCAGAAGGTTGAGTTTACAGATTCTGCGAATGTGTACGTAATCAATACATGTTCGGTAACCGCAAATGCAGACAAAGAGTGCAGAACGATTGTGAAAAATGCAATGAAAGCAAATCCAGAAGGTTTTGTTGTCGTTGTAGGTTGTTATGCGCAGTTGAAACCGCAAGAAATTGCGGAAATGGAAGGTGTTGATTTGGTTTTAGGAGCTGCAGAAAAATTTAATATTGCTGAATATTTAGACGATATCAATAAAAAAGAAGAAACAATTGTACATTCTTGTGAGATTGAAGAAGCCGATTTTTACGTTGGTTCTTATTCAATTGGCGATCGTACGCGTGCTTTTTTGAAAGTGCAAGATGGTTGCGATTATAAATGTACATATTGTACAATTCCTTTGGCTCGTGGAATTTCGCGTTCAGATACAGTTGAAAATGTTATCAAAAATGCGAATGAGATTGCACAAAAAGGAATCAAAGAAATTGTATTAACGGGTGTAAATATTGGCGATTACGGGAAAGGTGAATTCGGGAATAAAAAACACGAGCATACTTTCTTGGAATTGGTGCAAGAATTGGATCAAGTTGATGCGATAGAACGAATCAGAATTTCTTCGATTGAGCCAAATTTATTGAAAAATGAAACAATCGATTTTGTTTCAAAAAGCAATCGATTTGTTCCGCATTTCCATATTCCATTACAATCTGGTAGCGATGAGATTTTGAAAAAAATGAAACGTCGTTATTTATCTAATCTTTATTTAGACCGTGTAACAAAAATTCGCGAAGTGATGCCAAATGCATGTATTGGTGTGGATGTAATTGTTGGTTTCCCTGGAGAAACAGAAGAATTGTTTATGGAAACATATAATTTCTTAAACGAATTACCTATTAGCTATTTACATGTATTTACTTATTCGGAAAGAGATAATACAGAAGCGATCGAATTTGAAGGAGTTGTTGATCAAGGAGAGCGTAAACGTCGTAATAAAATGTTAAGAATTTTATCGGAGAAAAAACGTCAAGCTTTTTATCAATCGCAATTAAATTCGACTCAGAAAGTATTGTGGGAACATGATAATAAAGATGGAAAAATGTTTGGTTTTACAGAAAATTATGTAAAAGTTCAGACAGATTTTAATCCAGAATTAGTCAACGAAACACAAATTGTAGATTTGGTTAGAATCAATCACAATGGAATTGTTGAAGTGAAAATTCAAGAGTTAGAATTAGCAAAATAAAATTGTAAATATTAGTTAAAAAGAAGTTCAAGTATTTTGAGCTTCTTTTTTTTGATTTACCTTTACATTTAGGAATAATAATTGTAGTTTTAAATAAAAAATCAAGGTCATGAAAATTATACATTTTACTTTTATAATTTTGTTGTCATTATTTGTAACAAGCTGTGGAACAGTTCAAGTAAGTACAGATTACGACAGATCAGCAAATTTTGCTTCATATAAAACTTATACTTTTCACCAAAAAGGATTAGATAAGTTAAAGGTTAACGATTTGGATAAGAATCGATTAATTAAAGCAATTGATGCGCAAATGGCTACAAAAGGATTTACAAAAGTAAGTTCTGATGCAGATTTAGTCATTAACTTATTGACAAGTTCTAAAGAACAAGTTTCTGTAAATAATAACAATTGGGGTTATGGACCTTATGGTTATTATGGCGGATATTACGGAGGAAATAGCGTTTCGTCTTATCAAGCAGGGACAATTGTAGTAGATATTATTGATGACAAACGTAATATATTGGTTTGGCAAGGTGTTGGTTCTGATCTTAATTTGAGTAATATTAGCGCAAAAGCAGAAAGAATTCCGCAAGCAGTACAGGAAATATTAGCTAAATTTCCACCTCAACCAAAGAAATAAATTTTCGAAAATAATATAATAAGCTCTTCATTTGGAGAGCTTTTTTTGTGAAATGAAAATTGTATTAAAAAAAGCTTTAATTTTGTTAAAATTATACAATAACTTATGAAAAATTTAAAAACCAATCTATTAAGTTTATTTCTTTTAAGTTTATCTACTTTTTCTTTTGCTCAAATCGAATTTGGAGTTAAAGGTGGTGTTGGACTTAGTAACACAACTATTGTTCATGGAGTTTCTAAAGAGAGAGTTGGATTTTTAGCTGGGGGAGTTGCAAAATATCAATTAACTACTCGAAACGAAAACCATTATTTACAAGCCGAAGTTTTATATACTACTCAAGGTGAATATTCGTTATATAAAGAAGGCGGAGAGAAATACAAAGCGTTCTTAAATTACATCAATATTCCAATTATGTATAAATACTATTTTGATGATCAAGGAAAAGATTTCTTTGTAGAAGGTGGTCCTCAATTGGGTTTCAAAGTGTCAGAAAAATTTGATGAAGATGAGCCAGAAAGAACTAATAATGTTCCAAAATCATTTGATTTAGCATTTAATATTGGTGGTGGATATTCTATTGATAGAAAATACGAAATTAATTTAAGATATCAATATGGATTAATAGATACTTACGACTATAATCGTTGGGATAACGGAACAAATCGTTCATCATTTTTAACTTTAGGAATTACATATTTCTTCAAATAAATTCAAAACCGCTTTATAGCGGTTTTTTTATTATCTTGTTTTAAAATTTAGTCAATGAATTTTAAACAAATTATTATTTTAGGTTTTCTATTAATTAGTAGTAATCTATTCGCACAGAATATGATAAAAGGAAAAGTGGTTGATGAAAAATCGCTTCCAATTATTAATGCAGAAATCTATGTCGATAATTCTACGATTAAATCAAAAACAAATGAAAAAGGAGAATTTGAACTAAATCTTCCTAATGGACAATATAACTTAATTGTTCGTGCAAGTTTGTTTGAAAATTATATTCTGAATGTCAATACAAATCAAACCAATTTTTATAAAGTTATATTAGAGCCTGAAGTGGTAGCGTTGCAAGAAACAGTTGTTCAGGCAATATCTAAAGAAGATTGGTTGTATTATTATCAAACTTTTTTAAAATTATTTTTAGGAAGTAATGAAGCTGCTAAAAAATGTAAAATCGAAAATCCTAAAGATTTGAGGTTTAAATATGATAAAAATACACAACAATTATCTGCTACTTCTAGAAATCCTTTAATCATTACAAACAATTACTTAGGTTATAAAATAGAATATGATTTGGTTGATTTTAATATTAATTTCAAGTCAAATTATGTCTTAACTCTTGGAACAGCACTTTTTACTGAGCTAAAATCATCAGCTTCTAAAGAAAAAAAATGGCAAGAAAATCGTCGTAAATCTTATTTAGGAAGTGTGACTCATTTTATGAAAGCAGTTTATGATAATAAAATTGAGGAAGAAGGATATGATATAAAACGATTGATTCGCAAGGATAATCCAGAATATATAAAGTTTAAAGAAGAAACTTTGTTAGGAGGTAGAATCGTAGGTAAAGTTCCTCCAAAAATTATTACTTATTTAGTTAATCAAAAAGTTCCATCTGATAGTTTGAAAATCGTTGATAATAATGATCAGTATCTTAATTTTAAAGGATTGTATTCAGTTGAATATAAAAATGAAAAAGAGGATTTGGACTATGCAAAACAAAATGGCGCAAAATATATTTCGAACCAACTTTCTATTTTCGCTATAAAAAGCGATTTACTAAAAATTGAAGAAAATGGAACTTATTATCATCCTGCTAATTTGGTTGTTGAAGGATATTGGAGTTGGGAAAAAATAGCAAACATGATTCCTATGGATTATAAAATTGAATAAAAAAGTCACTCAATGAGTGACTTTTTTTATAATTATCTGAATTAGTTTTTAATAAACTTAATTGATTCATTTGTTGAATCAGTTTTTATTTTTATGATATAAACTCCTTTATTTAAGAAACTTAAATCAATTTTATTATTCATAATATTGTCTGAGTTCCAAACTTTTTGACCTGCTAAATTATACACTTCAGCAGAATTTATGATAGCTTTTGTATGAATTGTCATTTCATTCATAACAGGATTTGGAGAAATTGTTGTAATAATTTTATCCAAAACATTTTCATTTGTAGACAAAGCTTCTTTCAATTCTATTACAAAACCTTTAAGATCCATTTCATCCTAATTGATTCCTATACCTCCTATATATTTTCCATTCGGAGAAATACCTGTAGGCAGCACAAAAGTAAAACTTTTGCTATCATACCCAACCTCTTTTACATAATCATCAATTTTAACAACTCCTTTATCTTTAAACCAAATAAAACCTTCTCCTTCTGTATTTGTAGCATACCAAGGCTTCCAATAACCCACCGCAGTATTTCCATCATCAGAAACAGCTACAATTGACGTGTTATAATCTGGATCTGAATGAACTATTTCTGTATAAGTATTAGTTGTTGCATTGTAAATATATGCTTCAGGTTCGTTGAAACCAACAATAATATTTCCATCAGCAGAAACTGCTAACGCCTCTCCTACAAGATTACCTTGTTTATCTTTAATAAATGTTTGTACACCGTTTTTCCAATAAACTCCTTTACGGAAACCATTTTCAGAATCTTGCCATCCTACAACAACAGTTCCATCTCCATTTACAGAATTTGGTCTTGAACTTTTACCTGCGACTGTAGAGCCCAAATCTTTCATTCCATTTGCTCTATTCCAAATAACTCCTATAGCTTGAGAAGCAGATTTCCATCCTAATCCAACGATCGTTTTACCATCGCTTGACATTCCCCATGAAGAAGTATCACTACCATTTGCACTTGCTCCTAAGTACTCCCATGTTTGCGTAGTTGTATCATATAAAGCCATTTCGTCGATTCCTGTAGCTGGATTTGTCATTGTTCCTGATACTAATTTTCCATCAGCAGAAATCGTTGTATTACCTGCTATATAATCATTATTTCCTCCAATTTCTCCAATTACTACAGGACCTTCTTCTTTTGTCCATTTAAAATGCAATACTCCTGCAGCATTTCCTACAGCTACACCGTCATTAGAGATATCTGTAACTTGAGCCCATGTACCCACATCATACACCTGAGCATTTGATTGTGAAAGTATTAACAATGTTAATACACTAAAGTAAATTTTCTTCATAATTTTATTGTGTTAATTCATTACTTTAAAATTATATTATATTTCAATATATATTAATCAGCAATAATTTAAAGAATTAATTTCCTTAAAAACAAAAACATAAAACACTTGTAATCAATAAATTAACATTTAGAAATTACATTATTTAAAAAACTGAATTTCTTTAAATCAATTACAAAAACACAAAAAAATAATATTATAAATCAAATCATTACATAAACCAAAAAAGCCATTCTTTCGAATGGCTTTCAATTTATGGATTGTTAGAATGTTTTTATGTATTACAATTCTAAAGCTCTTTTAGCGTCACCGCCCATTAATACGTTTAATGGATCTTCTACCGCTTCTTTAACTGCAACTAAGAATCCTACAGATTCGCGTCCGTCGATGATACGGTGGTCATAAGATAAAGCAACATACATCATTGGAGCGATAACGATTTGTCCGTTTTTAACAACTGGACGCTCAACAATATTGTGCATTCCTAAGATACCTGATTGAGGTGGGTTGATGATTGGTGTAGACATCATAGATCCAAATACACCACCATTAGTGATTGTAAATGTACCTCCTGTCATTTCATCAACAGAAATTTTTCCGTCACGTACTTTGATTGCTAAATCTTTGATAGATTGCTCAACACCACGGAAAGTTAAGTTTTCTGCATTACGTACTACTGGTACCATCAAACCTTTTGGTCCTGATACTGCAACAGAAACGTCAGCAAAGTCAAATTTTACTTGGTAGTCACCGTCAATCATAGAGTTTACGTCTGGGTATAACTCTAATGCGCGTGTAACTGCTTTTGTAAAGAAAGACATGAATCCTAAACCAACACCGTGTTTAGCTTTGAATTCGTCTTTATATTGGTTACGTAAAGCAAAAATTGCAGACATATCAACTTCGTTGAATGTAGTTAACATTGCAGTTTCATTTTTAACAGAAACTAAACGTTGTGCAATTTTACGACGTAATGATGATAATTTTTTCTCTGATTGAGCACGAGTTCCTTGAGTAGAAGTTCCCATTGCTGGTGTAAAACGAGCTGCATCATCTTGAGTGATACGTCCGTCACGTCCTGAACCTTTTACTTGAGAAGCATCGATACCTTTTTCGTCTAAAACTTTTTTAGCCGCTGGAGATGGAGTTCCCGTAGCGTAAGTTGCAGCTGGAGCAGCAGGTGCTGATGTAGCAACTGGAGCTGGAGCAGCTTTTACTTCTTCTTTAACCTCAGCTTTTGGTGCTTCTGCAGCTGGAGCGCTTCCTCCTTCTGGTTTAGCAGCTGATGTATCAATAAGACAAACAACTTGTCCTACTTCTACAACATCACCTTCTTCCGCTTTCAAAGTGATAATTCCACTTTCTTCTGCTGGTAATTCTAATGTTGCTTTATCTGAGTCTACCTCTGCAATTGCTTGGTCTTTTTCTACGTAATCACCGTCTTTTACTAACCACGTAGCGATCTCTACTTCTGTGATTGATTCCCCTGGTGATGGGACTTTCATTTCTAACATATCTATTAGCTTTATTTTTTAATTGAATACTTTATTAATTACCTCTTCGTAAATTGCAGCCCAACGTTTGCTTGAACCTGGCGCTGTTGCAGCACTTTCTGCTGGAGAAACTACGTCGAATGGATATTTTCTTAATTTACGTAAGATGTACATCCAAGCTCCCATATTTTCTGGTTCTTCTTGTGCCCAAACCAATTTAGCATTACCAAATTTAGAGATGATAGCATCTACTTTTTCTTCATTTAAAGGATATAATTGCTCTAAACGAATAATTGCAGTTTCTTTATCTCCTAATTCTTGGCGTTTTTTGTCTAAATCGTAGTAGATTTTTCCTGAACAGAAAACTACTTTTTTCACTTTTTTCGCATCTACTGTTACATCTTCGATAATTTCTTGGAAACCTCCGTTTGAGAAATCTGCTAATGATGATACTGCTGATGGATGACGTAATAATGATTTTGGTGACATTACAACCAATGGTTTGCGGTAATCTGTTACAACCTGTCTTCTTAATGCATGGAAGAAGTTAGCTGGAGTTGTGATATTAGCAACAAACATATTGTTACCAGCACACATTTGTAAGAAACGCTCTAAACGTGCTGAAGAGTGCTCTGCTCCTTGCCCTTCATATCCATGAGGCAATAACATTACTAAACCGTTTTGTAATTTCCATTTATCTTCTGCTGCAGAAATATATTGGTCGATTACGATTTGTGCTCCATTCACAAAATCTCCAAATTGAGCTTCCCAAATAGTTAACGCTTTAGGATTTGCCATAGCATATCCATAATCGAAACCTAAAACTGCATATTCAGATAATAATGAGTTGTAGATTCTTAATTGACCTTGTTCATCATTAATATGGTTTAATAAGATAATTTCTTCTTCTGTGTCTTCAGTTTTTACAACTGCATGACGGTGAGAGAACGTTCCGCGTTCTACATCTTCCCCAGAAACACGCACGTTACGCCCGTCTGTTAAGATAGAACCGAAAGCTAAAGCTTCTCCTAATCCCCAGTCGATTTTATCTTCCTCAATCATTTTTCCTCGTCCTTCAATTAAACGAGAAACTTTTTTAATTAATTTTTTACCTTCTGGAACGGTAGAAACAGCTTTTGCAATTTCTTTTAATTTTGCTTCGTCGTAAGCAGTATTTGCTTGTTCAAAAACTTTTGCATCATCAGCAATTTCAAATCCTTCCCACTCTTCTGGCATGAAAGGGAAAATGTGATTACGCTCAATTTCTTTAGAAGCTTCAAAATTCGTTTCTAATAAAGCTTTAAATTCCGCTTCTTTTTGTTTAACGATTTCTTCACCAATTACACCTTCTTTTAATAATTTATCCTTGTAAATTTCACGAGGATTTGGGTGTTTAGCGATTAAGTTATATAATTTAGGTTGAGTGAATTTTGGTTCATCACCTTCGTTATGTCCATATTTACGGTATCCTAATAAATCGATGAATACATCAGAACCGAATTCTGCACGATAATCTGCTGCAAAACGGAAAGCGTGAACTACCGCTTCTACATCATCAGAATTTACATGCATTACAGGAGACAATGTTACTTTTGCAACATCTGTACAATATGTAGATGTACGCGCATCTAAATAGTTTGTTGTAAACCCAATTTGGTTATTTACCACAACGTGTACTGTTCCACCTGTTTTGTATCCGTCTAATCCTGCCATTTGAACAACCTCGTAAACGATTCCTTGTCCAGCTACAGCAGCATCACCATGAATTAAGATTGGAATAATTTTAGAATAATCATCTTTGTAATCTTCCTCAACTTTTGCACGTGTAATCCCCTCTACAACTGCATCTACAGTCTCTAAGTGAGATGGGTTTGGTGCTAAATTGATTCGGATATCTTTTCCATTCAATGCTTTGATTTGATTTGATGATCCCATGTGATATTTAACATCACCAGCCATTAAATCCGTATCAAAAGCTTTTCCTTCGAATTCTGAAAAGATTTGAGAATATGATTTTCCAAAAATGTTAGCCAAAACATTCAAACGTCCACGGTGAGCCATCCCTACGATAACCTCTTGTACGCCGTGATCTGCAGAACGATTAATCAATGTATCCAAAGCAGGAATCAAAGATTCATTTCCTTCTACCGAGAAACGTTTTTGTCCAACATATTTCGTGTGCATAAAGTTTTCAAAAGCAGTTGCTTCATTCAACTTTTCTAAAACACGTTCTTTCTCCTCCTTAGATAATTTTGGTTGATTCAAGTTTTGGTTTAACCAATTCTGAATCCAATTAATTCTTTGAGGTTCTCTTACATACATATACTCGATTCCGATAGATTCGCAGTACATGTTTTCTAAGTGTCCAATGATTTCACGTAAAGTGATTGGTCCACCGATACCTAAAATTTCACCAGCGTTGAACGTTAAATCTAAATCAGCATCAGATAAACCAAAGTTTTTGATGTCTAAAGAAGGTTCAAAAGTTCTACGCGCTCTAACCGGGTTAGTCTTTGTAAATAAGTGTCCACGCGTACGGTAAGCATCAATCAAATTGATGACTTTAAATTCTTTCTGTACGTTGTCTGGAACTTGAGATACTACTGCAGGATTAACTACTGCTTGCGTTGTTTGACTAGCTCTGTTAGGAGCTGTTTGTGTTGCTGGTGCAAATAATGGCTCTCCATCATATGTTGCATTCGCAAAGTCATACCCTTGGAAAAAAGCTTTCCAACTTGGTTCAATACTATCCGGATATTGGACGTATTGATCATATAAGTCGCCTATAAACTCTAAATGAGCGGCATTTAAAAACGAAAAACGATCCATAAATTTTACTCTCTATGAGATTTAGCTACAAAAATAAACTATTTAAGGCTTTAAAAAAAATTACTTTCATCATATTTATCTTATCTCGCCATAAAAATATATTATAATCAAATAATCATTACATTTGATATAAATTTAAGAAAGATTTTACATTTAGATGAGAAATTTTCTAACAAAAAAAATAAACAAACGTTGGATTGGCTTCTTTATAATATTTGTGATTTTCGCTATTACAATATGGTCGAGTAACAAAATTGTACAAGAGCTAAAACGTGAAGAACACAAACGTGTAGAGAATTATGCGCGATCGTTAGAGTTAATAAGCTCATCCGAATTTTTAGATCCGAAAACACAAGATTTTCTATTCAAATTAATTGAAGACAACAAATCAATTCCTGTTGCACTTGTAGACGAAAAAGGCATTATTGTAGACACCAAAAATATTGATGAATCAATCGTAAAAGATTCAGTTCAATTAAAAAAATATGTCAACAAAATGAAATCGTCCGAACAAACAATCGATGTTGAATTAATCGGAACTAAAAATTATGTTTATTTCAAAAATTCAAAACTTCTTAGTCAATTACAATATTATCCGCTCATCATTATTTTATTGATTTTATTGTTTTTTGGATTTTCGTATTGGTATTTCAAAACAATTCGTGACACCGAAAAAAGTTATTTATGGGCCGGAATGGCAAAAGAAACAGCGCATCAAATTGGAACTCCACTTTCTTCTTTAATGGGTTGGGTCGAATTATTGAAATTAGAAGAAATCGATCAAACTTCGGTTATAGAAATTGAAAAAGATGTGGATCGATTGAAACATATTGCCGAACGTTTCTCGAAAATTGGTTCAACTTCTGAGCTCAAACAAACTGATATTATTTCAACTTCCAAACAAACAGTGGATTATATTTCCCAACGCATTTCTAAAGGAATTGAAGTGAATTTTGCTACCGATGTCGAAGAATTTAATATTAATCTTAATGATTCTCTATACAGTTGGGTTATCGAAAATTTGATGAAAAATGCAGCTGATGCCATGCAAAATAAAGGCGTTTTGGATATCGATATAAAAACGAAAGGTAAATTTGTCGAAATTTCTATTGCCGATACAGGTTCTGGAATTCCAACCAAATTGCAAAAAAAGATTTTTCAACCTGGCTTTACAACCAAAAAACGTGGTTGGGGATTGGGATTATCATTAGCCAAACGAATTATCGAAGATTATCACAAAGGAAAAATATTTGTTGCCAAATCATCCAAAGAAATCGGAACTGAGTTTAAGATTTTATTGAAAAAATAATCAGAAATATTACACAAAATCTTGATTATATAATAAGGTATACTTTTTGTAACTTTGTTAGAACGACAACTGTTTTGTAAAATTAATAATTATGAATGCAACGACTATTGAACAAGTGAATTCTAAATTGAAACAACTTCCTGAATCACTTTTGGAAGAAGTTGAGCGTTATATTGATTTTTTAACTTATAAACATAATCAAGAAACTGAATTTGAGTTAACGGAAGAACAAAAGGAAATTTTGGATAATCGACTTAACGAGCCAAAAGAAAATTTTTTGAATGCAAAAGATGTATTGAAAGAATTGCACGGAAAATATGATTTATAAGATTAGAATTTCTTCCGAAGCTGCCCAAGATATTGAACAAGCTATTTCTTATTATTCAAACTTTTCTACATCTGCTGCAAAATCATATTTAGCTGAATTGACAAAAGTTTTGGAAGCTTTGGAAATAAATCCTTTTTATCAAGTAAAATATAGAAATTTGCGTGCAAAACCTTTTAAATCTTTTCCTTATTTGGTTTTATTTGAAACTAATGAAGAAGAAAAAACTGTATTTATTTATGCAGTTTTTAATACACATAGAAATCCTACAAAATATCCAAAATAAAAAATGAGCTGAAAGTAAAACTTCAACTCATTTTTTAAATATCATTTTCTAATATCTAAATTCTAGTATCTCAGTACTAATTACTATTCTTTCACACCAATATAAATCTCAATTTCTGCATCAGCAGGATTTTGAGCTTTTTCGGTGTACAATTCGTAATCATATTTATACGTGCGATTTAGATTTGCATCATCATTCCAAATTTCTGCCCAAGTTTTTCCAACTGCTTCATGTAATTCTCCTTTGGCAATATATTTTTTGAATGTTTGTGGCTCAAATTCTCGCCCAACCATCCCTTCTGGAATTTCATCTAAAGAAGAAACTCCTAAACCAATAATCGTCGTATATTTTCCTGTAAAATCACTTTCGTAATCTGTGTAAACAGAATAAATATTAGAACTAATTGCATTTGGAATTTTAGTCATTATATTCTCACCAAAAAATTGATTCCACAATTTTCCTAAATCTTCAATCGCTTGACTATCATTATTAGACGTTTGAGTTGCTATTCCTATAATTTTTAACTTATTCATTTTTAAAGTTTTTAAAATCCTAAAATCATTTTCGCAATCGAAAAGTAAATCAACAAACCAAAAATATCATTACTTGTTGTGATAAATGGACCTGTTGCAATCGCAGGATCAACACCATATTTATGCAACATAATTGGAATAAATGTCCCAATCAAACTTGCTAAAATCATCACAATAACTAAAGCTAATACAATGGTTGAGGAAATTTCGTAACTCGTACTCATTAAGAAATGTGTCGCCAATAAAAGCACAAAAGCTAATAATGTACTATTTAATAAAGCCAATAACATTTCTTTTCCTAATCTTTTCCAAATAGAACCCGAAATATTACTATTCGCCAAACCTTGCACAATAATAGCAGAAGATTGCACACCAACATTTCCTGCCATGGCAGCAACCAGCGGCGTAAAAAAGAATAATTGCGGATACAAATTCATCGCATCACTAAAACTTTGCGACACATTAACAGCTACAAAACTACCTACCAAAGCCAATAAAAGCCAGGGCAAACGAGCGCGAGTTAATTTTAAGATATTATCATCAGAATCGACATTTTGAGTAATCCCGGCTGCTAATTGATAATTTTCTTCAGCTTCTTCACGAATCACATCAATCACATCATCCACCGTAATTACACCAACCAAACGCATTAATTCGTCTACTACAGGCACTTCGTACAAATCATATTTTTCGATTACTTTCGCAACCTCCATATCTTTTGTATAGGTCTTTACATATTGAATCTTTTCATTGTAAACATCCGCCACTTTTGTATTCGCAGAAGTCGTCAACAAACGCTTCAAACTCAATGTTCCAAGTAATTTTTCATCTTCATCAACCACATAAATTGAGAAAACCTCTTCTAAATCCTCAGCTTGTTTTCGCATTTGTTTTACTGCTGTGATTACCGACCAGTCTTTGTTGACTTTTATCAACTCTTTTCCCATCAAACCTCCAGCTGTATCTTCGTCGTAGCGTAAAAGATCTACAATTTCGCGGGCGTGTTCTTGATCTTCTAATTGCGCAATTACCTCATCTTTCTTTTCATCAGAAAGCTCATTAATGACGTCAACAGCATCATCGGTATCCATCTCATTAATGACATCTTCAGCAATTTCTTTTGCAGTAAGCGTTTTCAGGAATTTACGTCGATCATCTTCTTCTAATTCAAGAAGGATATCTGCAGAAATTTCATTATCGAGTAAATCAATTACAAAAGATTGTTCTTTGGTCGAAAGCTCATCAAACAATTCAGCAATATCGGCGGGGTGCAAATCTTGCAACATCTCCTTAACTGCTTTTGCATTTTGCTGATTAATACTTTCGTTTAAATCTTCAATAAAATCTTTTGTAATTTTTACCTCCATAATCTATTTCATTCTTTTCGTTAACTCAATAAAATCTTCGACAGATAATTGCTCTGCGCGCATGTTCAAAAACTCGTGATCGTTTAAATCTTCAGGAATTCCCAAAGCTTTCAACGAATTACGAAGCGTTTTTCTTCTTTGTCCAAAACCAGCTTTTACGACTTGAAAAAATCGTTTTTGTTCGATTCCTTCAATTTCTGTTCGGTAGCGTTTCATAATAATTACGCCCGATTTCACTTTTGGTGGTGGTGTAAAAACGTGTTCTGGAACGGTGAACAAATATTCACAATGATAATAAGCTTGCGCTAATACAGAAAGTATACCATAATCTTTTGTACCTTTTTTAGAAGCGATACGTTCGGCTACTTCTTTCTGAAACATTCCACAAACTTCGGGAACAGTGTAACGCTCTTCTAAAGTTTTAAAAATAATTTGCGAAGATATATTATACGGAAAATTTCCTAAAATAGCAATTTGTTCATCAAACTTTGATGAAAAGTCCATTTTCAAGAAATCTTCGGAATGAATTTTAAATCCTGGATAAAATGGTTGATAATATTCTTTTAAATATTCGACTGATTCTGTATCAATCTCCACAACCTCTATATTTTTCTTTGCTTGTAAAATATATTTTGTCAACACGCCCATTCCTGGACCAATTTCTAAGACACGATCATAGCCTTCCCAAGTTAACCCTTCGGCGATGTCTCGTGCAATATTTTCGTCATTCAAAAAATGCTGACCTAAATGTTTTTTAGCTTTTACTTTCAAAAATTCTAAATTTTAAGTTTTCTTTAACCAACTTACCGTAGAATATATACGGAATATCTTTCTTGCGAAATAAGTTTTTTTTATCTTAGCCCCAAAATTAACCCAAATGTCAAAAACGAACGATAAATTTGAGAAAAAAAGACTGCGATCTTCAAACATCACTGTTGTGATTAGTATTTCGCTTGTTTTATTTCTATTAGGTATTTTCGGCTTAATTGTCATTAATGCACAAAGTTACGCAGAACATCTAAAAAGAGAGTTAAAAATCGAGGCATATTTTAAAGATGTCGAAGATCCAAAATTAAAAGATAAGGAGCTTGATTTACAGAAATCTTATATCGATTCGTTGAAAGTGAAGTATCCTTTTGTTGAAGCTACACAGTATATCAGCAAAGAGGATGCAGCTAAAATTGCGAAAAAAGATTTGGGTACGGATGGTAGTGATTTCTTCGAAGAAAGTATTTTCCCTGCATCAGTTCAAATCACATTGAATCCTGCATTAATACAATCTGTAGAACAAATTGATTCTATTAATAAGGTATTGGCAAAAAATCCGATTGTAGACGAAGTAAAAAGTGACAAAGAAGCGATGGTAACGATTTACCACAGCATCAATAAAATTACATTCTGGATTATGATTTTTGCTGTTATTTTCTTAGTAATTGTAGTTGTATTAATCAACAACTCTATTCGTCTGAAAATTTACGCAAAACGTTTCAGCATCAAAACAATGCAATTAGTTGGTGCGCGTAGACGTTTTATTGTAAAACCTTTCTTGATAGAAGCCGCAGTTTTAGGTTTCTTAGCAGCATTTATTGCAGCTGTAGGATTAGGTTTCTTATGGTACATTTTAGCAACAAAAGTTGGTTTAGTACTTTGGAACCCAAGTTTTACTCCACTTATTCTTATTTTAATTGGAATTGGAGTTGTTATTGCCGTTTTCAGTACATTGTTTGCTGCATGGCGTTATTTAAGATTAAAAACTGATCAACTTTATTAATGAAATCAAATTCTATCGATACAACAAAAAAATCAGCATCTACAAATGATGCTGGTTTTACTTTTTTATTCGGAAAAAGAAATTACATTTTCATGGCAATTGGTGTAGCGCTAATTGGTCTTGGATTTTTATTAATGACAGGACACGACGCAAACACAAGACCAGATGGAACGTGGGACGCAAATTATTGGAACGACGAAATCTATTCTTTTCGTAGAATTAGATTAGCGCCATTCTTAGTTGTCGTTGGTTTCATCGTCGAGATTTATGCCATTTTAATCAATCCGAATAAAGAAAAATAATGAATACTTTACAAGCAATTATTATTGCTATTATAGAAGGTCTTACCGAATATTTACCAATTTCTTCTACAGCACACATGGGATTCACAGCAGCTTTGATGGGAATGCCAGAAAGTGAATTCTTAAAAATGTTTCAAGTTTCGATACAATTTGGAGCAATTTTATCAATTGTCGTTTTATATTGGAAAAAATTCTTTGACTTCAAAAATTTCAATTTCAATTTTTACATCAAATTAGCTTGTGCGGTTATTCCTGCACTTGTTTTAGGAAAATTATTTGATGATAAAATCGAAGCTGTTTTAGGAAATCAAGTTGCTATTTCTGGAATGTTAGTTTTCGGAGGAATCATTTTATTATTTGTAGATAAATGGTTCAAAAATCCTAAAATTAATGATGAAAAAGATATTACATTAAAACAAGCAATTATTATCGGTTTTTGGCAATGTTTAGCGATGATGCCTGGAACTTCTCGTTCTGCCGCTTCTATTATTGGTGGTATGACACAAGGTTTATCGCGTAAAGCAGCTGCAGAATTTTCATTCTTTTTAGCGGTTCCGACAATGTTAGCGGTTACAGTTTATTCTATTTTTGTGAAAACTTGGGGAGAAGATACAGCAACACCAATGAAAGGTTATGAAATGATTTTGCAAGATCAAAACCATATTATATTATTCATAATTGGAAATGTTGTCGCATTTATTGTGGCATTAATCGCAGTAAAAACATTTATCGCAGTTTTAACAAAATACGGTTTCAAATTTTGGGGTTGGTACAGAATTATCATCGGTATTATTTTACTGATTTATTTCTCATACAATTCTCCAACACAAGCAGAAAAAGACAATGCCGCTTCAGTAGAAACTACAATGATTCAGCACAAATAAGATGAACGTAGAAAAAATACAAGAAGGTCACGTTTTTTTGATTGATAAACCACTTGATTGGACATCGTTTGATGTTGTGAACAAGATTCGTTGGAACATTAGAAAAGCATATAATTTAAAGAAAATAAAAGTTGGACATGCTGGAACTTTAGATCCAAAAGCTACTGGACTTTTATTGGTTTGTACAGGAAAGTGGACAAAACGCATTGATGAATTTCAGGCGCAAGAAAAGACCTATACTGGTACAATCAAATTAGGTGTTACAACACCAACGTATGATTTGGAATCGGAAGAAGATCAAACTTTTCCTACGGAACATATCACAGAAGAAATCATTCACGAAGCAACGAAGCAATTTATTGGAGAAATTGAACAATTTCCACCAATGCATTCAGCTGTAAAAGTGGATGGAAAACGTTTGTATGAATTGGCTCGCGAAGGTCAAGAAATAGAACGTAAAGCACGTAAAATAACGATTCACGATTTTAAAATCACAACTATCAATTTACCTTTTGTTGATTTTGAAGTAAATTGTAGCAAAGGAACCTACATTCGTTCTTTAGCTTTTGATTTTGGAAAAGCAGTCAATTCTGGAGGATATTTAATAGCACTTCGTCGTACAAAAATTGGCGAATTTGATGTTATCAATGCTGAAAATTTTGCTTTAGAAAAAAGTTATTTCGAAGAAGAAAGCACAACAGAAGAAGTATAAAATTGGAAAAGCTTGGACAAATGTTCAAGCTTTTCTATCTACTTATTATTTGTTTTTGATGATGTTTTAAATGGTTAATGTAATCTTCCATTAATAAATTAAGTGAAATATCATTACATATTTTATCCAATTTATTCTCTCGAATAATTTTCAAAAATAAAAATAAAAGCTGTTCGTTAATAGATTCCCATAAATTCAAAAGTTGTTTTTTTTCCGAATTCTGATAATCTGCTACATTACAATAATCATTTTGTTCATAATAAATTTGTGGATTATTTTGAAATTGAGCTATTATGAATCTTAAATAATTTATAACACCAGAATCTATTAAATGACCTAAAATTTCTTTTTTACTCCACTTTTGAATAGATGGTTTAAAATTGAATTCATGTTCATTAATTTCTTCTACCTGTTTAGGAAAATCATTTATTATTTTTTCGAATTCTATTAGCAATTCATCCATAAAATAATTATTTATAAAGTGATTAATACTTTATTTATTTCGTCGCTCACTAATTTTGGCTTTTGCATCACCATAATATGTGTTCCGCCTTCTATTTGTATTGCATCTTTAATATATTCAATCGGAAAAACAATATCTTTTGTACCATGAATATGTGTAATATTTTCTTCGTGATAAGCTGTAGAATGTTCCCAATTTACAATCTTATGAATCGACCAACTTAAATATTCTTTGTTTCGAAACTCAAAAATATCGTCAATGTTATCTTTATCACGATCCGTATAATACAATTTTCGCATCATCATGTACGAAAATGTTCGATCCGAAGTTAAGAAACTCATCGGAATTATTTTATGCGCATTAATAGAAGCCGAAAATCGAAATAACTTCGGAAGCTCTGCCCTATTCTTCACTGTCGAAATCAGAAATGTATGTTTTGGATTGATAAAACGATTCATTTCCTGCACAATTATTCCTCCAAAAGATAATCCCATCAAAAGAAAATCTTCTGTGGGATTTATTTTATCTAATAATCTTTCGGCATAATGAGCCAAAGTTTCATCCTTCTCTGGATCTAACCAAGGAATATAAACTTGCTCAAAATCTTGTTCCAAGCGTAGATTTCGAAAAGCATTTGCATTTGCACCTAATCCACTTACTTGATAAATTTTCATACCTTAATTTATAATATATCTTTTTTCTTTGAGTAATCTGTTGGACGAACCCCAATTACTTTTTGGAATGTATTACTAAACGTTGGCAAACTATTATAACCAACCATTGTCGAAATTTCACTGATTGAATACGTATTATCAATTAACAATTGTAAAGCGCGTAACATTCTCAAAATTGTAAAATATTGGACGAATGTCATATTCAAATCTTTTTGAAATAATCGTGATAATGATCGTTCAGAAAAACCGAATTCGGCTGTAATTTTCTTCATTGTAATAGAAGAATCCATATTATCATCTAAGAATTGAACGATTTTTTTCAGACGCTCGTCGTGAGGAAGTGGTAAAGCCAATCGTAAACTACTTTTGCTTACTTTAGGTAATATTTCTTTGAAAGCTTGTGCGATTACATATTCGCTTCTATTTTCTGGAACAATATCTCCTTTCCATTGGTTAGAAAATAATAAAAGTTCTAACAATAATCCATCAGCAGGATAGATTCCTACTTTTTTATAAAACGAATTATCACTTTCATTAATAGGGAAATATAAATTTCTCATAATCACCTCTGGTGTATTTGGGTGTATACTATGTTCCACATGAGGCGGTATCCACATATAGTGTCTTGCAGGTAAATAAAAGGTATCTTTTCCTATTTTTACATAAACTATTCCTCCCTCACAATAAAGAAATTGCGCTTTGTTATGTTTATGTTCTACCACGTATGCTTCCGAAATTTCCTTATGGTAACAGAAAATTGAGGTTGGTAATTTGTCAATTTCGGTTAGGTAATATCGTGTTTCGAACTTATTATCCAAATGTATATTCATAGTTTCTTTAATCTGCGAACTAATATAATAATTTATTTGATATAATGTATAATGTACACAAATAAAAGTGTCTGAAATGAATAATTATTTGACTATTTTTGATATTAACTTTTTATTAATTAGTCCAATATTTGTAATTCCCTCCGTTCAGAAGGGAACAATTATTGAATAGTATTAGAAAGAAAAAGTTGCATTATGTTGGAAAGAATAAAATTAACTGACTTACAGTCAAAAGTAATGACAGCAGAGGAGTCTGCCAAATTTTTTGAAGATGGAATGACTGTTGGTTCTAGTGGTTTTACAAGAGGAGGCGATACAAAAGTTGTATTAAAAGCTGTTGCGGAGCGTGCCAAATCTGAAAATTTAAAAATCACTTTAGTAACAGGAGCTTCATTAGGACATGGTACAGACGCGGCTTTAGTAGAAAGTGGAGCATTAAAAAAACGTTTACCATTCCAAGTAGACACTGTAATGCGTAAAAATATAAATGCAGGTAATGTTTTATTTATCGATCAGCATTTAGGTGAAACAGCCGAACATATTTTAGATGGACAATTTAAAATTAATTTAGGTGTTTTAGAAGTTGCTGAAATTTTAGAAGATGGTTCTTTGGTACCTACAACTTCTATTGGTAATAATGCAGAAATTGCTGCAAATGCAGACAAATTAATCATCGAGATTAACACATCTATCCCTACAAATATCAAAGGTATTCACGATATTTATAGTGTAGAAGAATACGGAAAACGTACACCAATTAACATCACTTCTTGTGATACAAAAATTGGAACAGAAACAATAAAAGTAGATCCTTCTAAAATTGTTGGAATTGTTTTTCACGACATTCAAGATGCTCCTGGAGACATTCAACCAGCTGATGAAGCGACTGCTGCAATTGCTCAAAACATTGTAAAATTCTTCGAAAATGAAGTTGAAGAAGGTCGTCTTACAAAATCATTAATGCCATTACAATGTGGAATTGGTAAAGTTGCAAACGCCGTTTTAGGTGGTTTAGAGCATTCAGATTTCGAAGATTTAGTAATGTATTCAGAAGTTTTACAAGATTCTACATTTGATTTAATCGATTCTGGAAAAATGAAATTTGCTTCAGCATCTTCTATGACAGTTTCACAAGAATGTTACGATCGTGTAATTGGAAACATCGACAATTATAAAGATAAAATTGTTTTACGTCCACAATCTATTTCTAACTCTGCCGAAGTTATTCGTCGTTTAGGAATTATTGGAATCAATACATCTTTAGAGTGTGATATTTATGGTAACGTAAACTCAACTCACGTTTCTGGTACTCACATGATGAACGGTATTGGGGGATCTGGAGATTTTGCTCGTAATGCATTTATCTCAATCTTCGTTACAGCTTCTATCGCAAAAGGTGGAAATATTTCGTCTATCGTTCCTATGGTTTCTCACACAGACCACACAGAACATGATGTAGATATTATTGTAACAGAGCAAGGTTTAGCTGATTTGAGAGGTTTAGCGCCACGCGAAAGAGCCATCGAAATCATCAACAACTGTGTTCACCCAGATTATAAAGCAGAATTATTATCTTACTTCGAAAGAGCTTGTGCAGAAAGAGGTGGTCAAACGCCACATATCTTAGAAGAAGCGTTCTCTTGGCACACAAGATTGAAACAAACAGGTTCTATGAAAAAAGAAGAATTATTAGTTTTGAATCATTAGAATAATAAATAATAAAACTATACTTTTTTTAAAGCATAATTCAGAATTTCTGGATTGTGCTTTTTTTGTGAAATAATGTAACTTTGTTAGAAGTCTAAGAAACATGAAAAAAATACTTTTAATAACACTACCATTGGCAACTTTTTTTGCGTGTCAATCTAATCAAAACGAAAATCAAAATTTAGAACAAATTGATAAAAAATCAGCTCGTGAAGTTATTTTAACAACCGAAACAAAAGGCGATTCTGTTTTACATATTACCAAACAAAAAATTTGGTCAAACGATTTGATGATTGCAGAAAAAGTAGACACGTTGATTACGCACAAACAATATACACCTACCGATTCTACCAAAATTCCTATTTACGTAACCATTCAATAATCTATCATGAATAAAAGAGAAAAAAGAGCAAGTAAAGTAGTGACTTTAGTGTTAATTTCTTCGGTTCTTAGTTCGTGTATGAATCGTGAAGAAGCGCCCGTTACGAACAATGCGCAAAAGGTATATATGCGTGCAGATTCTACTGCGCCTTACACAGATGTAACGTCAAATTATTCGTCGCATTCAGGTGGTTCGCATCATGGCGGAATGGGAAGTTCGTTGCTTTGGTTTATGGCTTTTCGTAGCTTAACAGGTGGCGGAATGGGCTATGCAAGTCAAGGTTTGCATCAACAATCTAATGTCGGAACAAACGCAGCAAAAGCTCAAGCGTACAAAAGTCAAACTGTTCGTGGTGGATTCGGAAAATCTGCTTCTTCTCGTTCAGTTTCATCTTAAACTAATTTTATGCAATTAAAAAGAATAAAAGCTGACGAAAACTGGCAAGAAAGGTTAGAAAATATTGGCTTTGGCTATCATACAGACGAAAATAAACAAACCTATTGGGTAGAAGATTATTACTATTCGATTTCGGAAAAAGAAGCGGACAAAATCTTTGAAGCGACAAACGAATTATGGGAAATGTGCTTGAATGCTGTCGAACATGTGATTCAGAATAATCGTTTGGACGAATTTAAAATTCCAAAATTTATTCAACATTATTTGATTGATACATGGGAAAATGATGCGCCAAGTATTTATGGACGTTTTGATTTTGCTTACGATAATGATCAATTAAAACTATTAGAATTCAATGCTGATACGCCAACTTCTTTGTTCGAATGTGGTGTTGTACAATGGCTTTGGATGGAAAATTATTTTGGAGAAACGAAAGATCAATTCAATTCTGTTCACGATAAATTAATTGAAACATGGAAAATGTTAAAACCTTATTTGAAAGGTGAAACCTTGCATTTTTCTTGCGTGAGAGAATCGTTAGAAGATTTGACGAATATCGAATATATCAGAGATTGTGCAATACAAGCCGGAATTAATACCAAATTAATTTACGTTGACGAAATCGGTTGGAATAATGTCAATTTTGTTGATTTAGAAGAAGAACCAATTACAGATATTTTCAAGCTTTATCCGTGGGAATGGATGATGAACGAGTTATTTGCGTACAACATCAAAAATGATGAAATCAACGCGAATTGGATAGAACCAGCTTGGAAAATGATCCTTTCGAACAAAGCTATTTTACCAATTTTGTGGGAATTATATCCAAATCATCCGTTGTTGTTAGAAGCTTATGCAGATTCACCAAAAGAGATGAAAAATTATGTCAAAAAACCATTGTTATCACGTGAAGGTGCAAATGTAGAAGTTGTAAAAAACGGAACTATTTCGGAGCAAACTTCGGGTGAATATGGCGAAGAAGGTTTTATTTATCAAGCTTTGGCAAATTTACATCACGAAGAAACGGGTTATACCATTATCGGAAGTTGGATTATTGGGCAAGAATCGTGTGGAATTACGTTCCGTGAAAGTGACCAATTTATTACAACCGATAAAAGTCGTTTTGTTCCGCATATTATTAAGTAGTTAATTCGAGTTTTATAAATCAATAAATGTTTAAGAGATTTAACCTTTTCGTAAAAAGAATATTCAATTCTACAAATTCTTTAGATTTTAAAAATCTAAGTAAAAATGAAATTATTGATTGTTTTTTATTAGCCATCAATACAAAAGATGTTAGTTTACTTCAACAGGTTCTTCTGATTGCTTATAAAAATGGATTAGATATAGATTATTCAGATATAATTGTCAAACTATTATCAGAAGATTGGCACGATGAACATGAAGATTTAGTAAATGCAATATATTTACAGGATATTAAATCAGATGATTTTATTGAACCTTTAAAAAATATTATTGAGAACAAAAATCGTTTTAGAAAATATGATGATGAAACTGAATCTACATTAAGGAAATGTATTCATGCACTAAAAACTATTGACTCAATTAAAGCTAATAATCTCATTAACGAATTAAAACAAACAAATAATCCCAATATTCTAAGTGCTTTAGAAAATTATAACTAAAAATATCAAAAAGTCTAATTTCTACTCCGAATTAGACTTTTTTAGTTTGAAGAAATTCAAATAATTAACTAATTTGGTTAAAAGTTTAATTCCTAACTATGAACAAACTAATTTTTTCTCTCCTATTCATACTTTCTGGTTTCTGTTTAAATGCTCAATCCATTGAAAGTTTAAGAACAGAAATCAATCAAATTCTTTCTTCAAAAAATCTAACAGCAGGTATTTCATTAAAAAATCTTGAAAATAAGGACACTTTAAGTATTAACGGAAATCAAATGATGCCAATGATGAGTGTCTTCAAATTTCATATAGCGTTGGCTGTTTTACATGAAGTGGATCAAAATAAATTACAACTTAATCAACGATTTTTTATCAAAAAAGAAGATTTATTACCTAATACTTGGAGTCCAATTCTTGAAGATTATCCAGAAGGAAATATGTATCTAACACTTGATCAACTCCTAAGATATACAGTTTCTCACAGCGACAACAATGGTTGTGACATACTTTTAAAGATTATTGGCGGAACTAAAACTGTTCAAAACTTCATTAATAAACAAGGCATTAAAGATTTTATTATAAAAGTAAACGAACAAGAAATGCAAACTTGGGATAATTTATATCTCAATACAACTTCTGCAAATGCTACAACAAAATTACTTGAGAAATTTTATGCAACAAAAGTGCTCAAAAAAAATTCTACAACCTATTTATATCAGCTTATGGTGGAAACATCGAGAGGCTTAACTTGGATGAAAGCTGGCTTACCTGAAAATACAGAGTTGGCTCATAGAACTGGAATTAGTGATACAAATAACCAAAATCTAAGAGTTGCAATGAATGATATTGGAATCATAAAACCTATTAATCATCAACCAATTATTTTATCGATTTATTTGAAAAATATAACAGAAGAAAGAACTGAAACTGAAAAAGTAATTACTGATATTACAAAAGCTGTTTGGAATTATTACAATAAATAGTATTCTCATTCAAAATACCAAAAAAATCTAATTCCACTCCGAATTAGACTTTTTTAGTTTGAACAAAATCAAATAATTAGCTCAAAAATTGCAAATAGTTTAAAAATTTGTAGTTTTCATCGTATTTATTTCATAAATTATAAAAAGATTCTGTTAAAATGTTTTATCAATTAAAGGTTTAAGAAATAAAACGTTAGATAATTTTTTCACGAATCAAAACCAGCTAAATACAAACTAAAAAGTAGAAATATGGATTTTTTAGATGATTTGTTTAACTCTTCAACCTTTCCAACAGAGCGCATTTCGCGTATGCTTGAGGAAGATTTGTTTTGGCAAATTATAGAAAATTCTTTGCTCGATGCTAACAATTTGCAAGATCAAGAAAAGGCTTTGGCGCAAGAATTAGAAGATCTAACTGCCGATGATATTATTGGTTTTCAACTTCGATTAGAGTTCTATTCATATTCGTTGCATTCGCCTGAAATATGGTGTGCGGCTTGCATTATGAATGATGACACAGATCCAACGCATTTCTACTATTTCAAAAATTGGATTATTTCGCAAGGACAGGAATTGTTTGAAAAGGCAATTTTGAATCCTGATAATTTAGCCGATTATTTTAATGAAGGTTTCAACGAAGATGATTTATATGAATTTGAAGATTTTCATTTAATCGCTGATGATGTTTTCTACGAAAAATTCGAACACAAGATTATTGACTTTGTAGACAAAGAATGTTTTAAATTTTATACAGAAAAATCTCCAAAACCTGAGTTTGATTGGGATGACGAAAATTTAACCAATTTGCAAATCATTTGTCCAAGATTATTCAAAGTTTTTATCGAAGATTATTCTCCAGACGACGACGAAATGGAAGATGATTTTGATGATGAGGACGAGTTTTTGTAATGATAAAATTTAATACCCATTTTATTCCTTCAAGGGAAGATAGTGCTCTAAGGAAAATTGTTACATTAATTTCAGTAGTTGCCTATTTCTTTTTTATATTAATAGGATATAGCGCTTTTAATTATTTTTTAATTTCTGGACTTATTATAGTTCAACTTTATTTTATAATTAGTAATAGTAAAGAGTCTTATGAATTTAATAACAACAGACTTATTTATACTAATTTAGTATATAAGAAAACGATAGATTTCACAAGCTATAGTATTACAAATGGTGAATATAAAGATTCTTATAAAAGGAATTCTAATGGACAATTAATTCAATTGTATGCTGATAATAAAATAGTTTGTCGTATTAAAGAAGTTCATAATCAATATGTGTTTGATGAGATTCTATCTTATTTAAAAACTAATTATCCTGAGATAAAAAAGAATGAAGACTTTGAAATAAGTTTTGTAGAAAAAGAATACATTATAATTACATCATTGATTTTCTCCTCTTTAATAATATTTATTTTATCTTTTAGCATAGAAAATTATCATCCTGATAAAATACTAGAATACAAAACCATTAAAGGTCATATGGCTTATCAGCCAGAAATAGATTTTAGTGGAAAAAGGAAAAATCGAAAAGAATATTTAATCTTTAAATTAAAAGAATATCCTCAAATAAAATTCAACTTACAATATGAAAATTTCAATAAAATTAATGGATATGAATTTGTTAAAACAAATCATCAAAATAATTTGATTGAATTCGAAATTTTTAAAGAGGATAATGATTACGAAATCAAAAATTTGACGCAACCTTATTTTTATTCTCATTTAAATAATAAGAAAATAATATCAATACAAGCTTTAAAATATCAAAACAAAGAGTTAATACAAATTGATTTTTCTAATAAATTTCGAAGCCAATTTGATTTATTATTAATGTTTGGAGGAGTATTATTGATTGTATTGATTACATATAATATTTATTGCATAACAAGAATTTTAAAATAAAAAAAGGAACTCAAATTTGAGTTCCTTTACTATTTTGATTAAGAATATTCTTATCCTAAAACTTTTGCTACTGTAGCTCCGATATCAGCAGGAGATGCAACAACGTGGATTCCACATTCTTCCATAATTGCCATTTTAGCTTGTGCTGTATCATCAGCTCCACCTACGATAGCTCCAGCGTGTCCCATTGTACGACCTTTTGGTGCAGTTTGTCCTGCAATAAATCCTACAACTGGTTTAGTTCCATTTGCTTTAATCCAACGAGCAGCCTCAGCTTCTAATTGTCCACCAATTTCACCAATCATTACGATACACTCAGTTTCTGGGTCATTCATAAATAATTCAACAGCTTCTTTTGTTGTAGTTCCAATAATTGGATCTCCACCAATTCCAATTGCTGTAGAAATTCCGTAACCAGCTTTTACTACTTGGTCAGCAGCTTCGTAAGTTAAAGTTCCTGATTTAGAAACGATACCAACTTTACCTTTTTTGAAAATGAAACCTGGCATAATACCAACTTTAGCTTCCTCAGAAGTGATAACACCAGGACAGTTAGGTCCGATTAATGTTACATCTCTTTGGTCAACATAAGCTTGTACTTTTACCATATCTTCTACTGGAATACCTTCTGTAATACAAATAATTACTTTGATACCTGCTTCTGCAGCTTCCATTACAGCGTCAGCAGCGAATGCTGGTGGAACGAAAATAATAGAAACGTCTGCTCCTGCTTGATCAACAGCATCTTTTACTGTGTTAAAAATTGGTAACCCTAAGTGAGTTTGTCCTCCTTTTCCTGGAGTTACGCCACCTACTACTTGTGTTCCATATTCAATCATTTGCTCAGCATGAAAAGTTCCTTCTTTCCCTGTGAAACCTTGAACGATTATTTTTGAATCTTTGTTTACTAATACAGACATTGTGATTTTTAATTTACACAAATATAAAAGGAGTTTTGCATTTTAAAAAATATTCAATGTAAAAAATACACTAAGTCTTTATTGGAACGGGACAAAAAAGTATAAGATATTTATCATAAAAAAAGCCGACCAAACGGTCGGCTGCAAATATATTCTATAAATAATTTTATTTTCTCTTGTAATCGCGAACCATTATCTCTGTGACAGCCATTTTTTTATACAAGCCACGAGCCTCTTCTGCTGGATAACCAAAATATGTTTTTCCACCTTCCAAAGATTTACTAACTCCAGCTTGTGCTAATAACACCGCTTTTGTACCGATTGTTACACCACTTGTAATCCCAACTTGTCCCCAAATAGAAACTTCGTCTTCTACATTTACACAACCCGCAATTCCGACTTGCGAAGCAATCAAACATTTTTTACCAATAATTGTATCGTGCCCAATCTGAATTAAGTTATCCATAATTGTTCCTTCTCCAATAATTGTAGAAGCAGAAACTCCTCTATCTATCGTACAATTCGCACCAATTTCTACATTATTTTCGATGATAACATTTCCGACAGATTTTAAACGATCAAAACCTGTTTCGCGATTTTTGTAATAAAATGCATCAGCTCCTAAAACTGTTCCCGAACGAATAATTACATTATCTCCGATAATTGCATAATCATTGATTGATACATTAGAATGAATCACACAATTTTTTCCAATTTTAACATGATTTCCAATAAATGCGCCTGGCTGAATAATTGTTCCTTCACCTATTTCTGCAGAATCAGAAATTTGTTTTGTAGCAGCTTCAAACGCCATAAAATGTTGCCCAATTTTGACAAAATCACGAAAAGGATCATCAGAAATCAACAAAGCTTTTCCTTCTGGACAATCAACTTCTTTGTTAATCAAAACGATTGTTGCATTCGATTGTAACGCTTTATCATAATATTTTGGATGATCAACAAAAACTATATCTCCCGCTTCTACACGGTGAATTTCATTGATTCCTTCTACTGGAAAATTTTCGTCTCCAATAAATTTCGCATCGATAATTGATGCTATATCTTTTAATTGATGTGTTTGTGGAAATTTCATCTTTCTCTCCTTTTAAAAAGTATACAAATATAAAAATAAAAAAGCTGTCAAAAAATGACAGCTTTAATGATTTATGAATTGAATTCTATTATTTTTTCTTGAAAACCATTGTTTTAACATCATTTGCAAACAAAACTAATTTTCCGTCTACAATTTCATATTTATTTACATTATTAAAACGCTCTCCAAAAGCATCAGAATCTACACCTTGACAAGCCATACGCGTTGTTGCGATGTTTTTTACTGTCAATGAATTGCCTACTGCTACATAAGCTCCTGTCAAATTATTACATCCATCATTACCAGAAACCTTGTTATTTTGGAATGTTAATGTAGGTTTTTGATTTGGGAAACGATCGTCTAATGATTTTGCACTTCTATCTTTACCAATAAATTCTTCTAATTCCCAAGAACCTGCTAAAGTACCAGGACGAACAAAAGTCATGATGACAATATCTCCTTGAATTAATAACAATTTATTATCTGAAATAGAGTATTTTAATTTTCCATTTAATTTTGAACTGAAATTAGAATCTTCAACATTTTGACAAGCTTTCATCGTAGACATCATATTACCAAATGTAATTTCATTTCCAGAAATTGTAACTCCTCCATTCAAAGTGTTACAACCATCCGAAGCATTTAACATACTATTCGAGATAAAATTAAGGTAAGGAGTTCCCATTGGATAAGCTTCTGCAATAGAACCTGCCTTCATAAAATTGATTTGGCTCAACTCCCATTTTCCTAAAATAGAGTTGTTATTTGTGTTTTCAGTATTACCTATCACATTATTTACAGTAGAACAAGATGTTAAAAATCCTGTTGCTAAAATTGCTGCAAAAGATATTTTTAAAATTGTTGATTTCATAAAATTTAATTTCAAGTTTCAGTCTAATATACGAATATCATACCAAAATCTCAAAAATGTTAAAATTCGTTTCTACAAAGGTTTTGAAAAGATGGAGCCAAGTAAAGAATTTGTTTTAATTTTGAGAAATAATTTGTTTATTCAATTCGCTAAAAATAATTCAATTTGATTTCTCAAAGAACGATAGATATAATTTTCGAAACAGCTCGTGTAGAAGAAGTTGTTGGTGATTTTGTAACCTTAAAACGTGCAGGTTCTAGCTTAAAAGGACTCTCGCCTTTTGGGAACGAAAAAACGCCTTCTTTTGTTGTTTCACCTGCCAAACAAATCTGGAAAGATTTTTCTTCTGGAAGAGGTGGAAATGTTGTGACTTTTTTGATGGAAGTTGAACAATTTACTTATCCAGAAGCGTTGCGATGGTTGGCAAAACGCTATAACATCGAGATTGAAGAAGATGGTGAATATACTTTTGAACAACAACAAGAGGAAAAAGACCGCGAAAGTTTATATATCTTGACTGATTTTGCGAAGAAATTCTTCACTAATCAATTGCATAATTCGGAAGAAGGAAATTTGATTGGATTAAGTTATTTCCGCGAACGTGGCTTTACCAAAGAAACCATCGATAAATTTGAACTTGGTTATTCGCCAAAACAATGGGATGCTTTTGCTGAATATGCCTTAAAAAATGGTTATTCGAAAGAATTGATTGAAGAAGCTGGTTTAGCAACTTTCAAAGAAGATAATAAGAAATATGACAAGTTTCGCGAGCGTGTTATGTTTCCTATTTATAGTTTTTCTGGACGTACATTAGGTTTTGGTGGAAGAATTTTGCGAAATGATGCCAAAGCTGCTAAATATTTAAACTCTCCCGAAAATAAAATTTACCATAAAAGTAAAACGCTTTACGGATTATTTCAGGCGAAACAACACATTACAAAAGCCGATCAATGTTTTTTGGTCGAAGGTTATACAGATGTTTTGTCGTTGCATCAAGCAGGAATTCAAAATGTAGTGGCGAGTTCTGGAACAGCGCTTACAAATGAACAAATTCGTTTGATAAAACGTTTGACAGAGAACATCATTGTGATGTACGATGGTGATAATGCTGGTATCAAAGCGTCTTTCCGTGGAATTGATATGATTTTGGAACAAGAAATGAATGTCAAAATTCTTTTGTTGCCAGAAGGTGAAGATCCAGATTCGTTTGCGAAAAAACATTCAACAACAGAAATCGAAGCATATATAAAAGAAAATGCCTCCGATTTTATTCGTTTCAAAGCAAATGTTTTGTTGGAAGATGCGAAGAATGATCCAATCAAAAAAGCTGAATTAATTAGAGAAATTGTAAAATCAATTTCGCTTATTCCAAATATTATCAAGCAAGAAGTTTACATTGCAGAAACTTCTAAAATTATGGAAATTCGAGAAGAAGTTTTGTTCAAAGAGTTAGCTCAATTGCAAAATTCTGGCGATAAATCGACTTCTTCGTCTTCTCATATTACCGATAATGCGCGAACGAAAAAACCTGCTATTTCGGTTGTTCCGTCTACAAAAGAAGTCATCAATGTTCAGCAAACTGTAGAAAATGAAATCATTAAGTTGATTATGCAATTTGGTGATTTAGAAGTTGATTTGAAAAACGAGAACAACGAGCTATATAAAACAACAGTTAACCAAGAAATCATTTCTCAATTTGATGAAAACGAACTGAGTTTGAGTAATCCGCTTTATCAATCTATTTTAGAAGAAGTGAAAGTTGGTTTGGAAAATGATGAATTGCGAACAGGAACTTATTTTTCTCGATTAACTAATCCAGAAATTGTACAGCTTGCTTCGGAAATGATGTTGGAAAAACATAGTTTAAGCGAAAACTGGACAGTAAAACAAGGCATCAACATTAAGAAAAAAGAAGAATTTGTACACAAAGATTTATTTGATGTTTTACTTCGCTTCAAAATTATTTACATAGATAATATGATTAAAGAATTGATGCATCAAACAAAAAATCCTGAATTATCAATTGAAGAAACAAGTCAAATTCTTCAACAAATTATGCATTTTACTGGATTAAAAAATATCTTAAATCAACATCTTAATCGCGTCATTTAATTTAACATTTACTTGTTAAAAAGTTAATAAATTGATTAATAAATGTTTAAGTAATAGTTGTAAATAATTCTTAAAAATTTTAATAAGTAACTATATTTTTAACTTATAGTTAACAATTCTTTCTAAAGCTACTAAACATAGACATTTAGATATCTTTTCTTTTCTAAAAAACATTAGAAAAAACTATGCATGTACAAACAAAATCTATTATGCTTATTTTAGATAAAGATTCAGAAAGAACTAAAGAATGACAAAGAATATTTTAACATTATTAGTAATGCTGATGATTATCCCAATGGCTCAAGCTAAAGGAAAATCAAACTTTTCAATAGAAAATCCGTTACCAGTTGCTATAACTAAAAATTTGAAACTTAATTTAATCAATAAATTTTCAGATTTTAACAAAACAGATAATACTGCGATTTCGGAAATTGTTGAAAAAGCTGGAAAAAAAGTAAGTGGAATTGTATCCTGGTATGCTGATAAATTTCACGGTAAAAAAACTTCTAGTGGCGAGTTATATAACAAAAACAATTTAACTGCAGCACACAAAACTTTACCATTCGGTACAAAAGTCAAAGTAACCAATACAAGTAATGGAAAATCTGTTGTTGTAAAAATAAACGATAGAGGACCACATACAAAATCTCGTTTATTGGATTTGAGTAAAGCAGCGTTTACTTCTATAGGTTCTACTAATGCGGGAACATTGAACGTAGAAATGGAAGTTGTAGAGTAAAACAATTTTTAGATATTAAAAAGAAAAGGATTGAACAATGTTCAATCCTTTTTTATTTTAGTCATCATGATGTTTATGATGTCCTTTCTTTTTATAATAATTTCCATTATTTTTCTTTTGTTGACCTGGTGCATATCGTTTTGCAGATTTATCACCATGTACCTTTTTGTGTTGACCTGGTGGTAAGCTACGATGGTCGTCATATCTCACTTCGTATTTCGGATATTTCTTATACTTCTTTTTGTGTTTATGCTGATGCTCTAACCCATATATAGTTGTAGAACCATCACACGATACCAAAAATAAAGCAGCGAAAGCAAAAAAGGCAATCAAGTTGATTTTTTTTAATACTGTTAGTTTCATAATCATATTCATTATATTCATTTTGAGATAAGACAATAACCTTACCAAAAAAGACTTTACAATATTTTAATGAATATACTGATTGGAATAGTATTTGAGAATCAATAATTAAACTATTAAAATTATGAAAGAAAAAATCCAATACCGCTACAAAACAACGAACGAAGCTTTAGACGAACTAAAAGAAAATGGTTTTACTATTGACTATAATATCGAAAAAAATCAATTAAAACAAGCCCCTGAAATCTTTGATATCGTATGCATTTATCGTTACGAAGGAATGTCTGATCCTGATGATGAGTCTTCGGTTTATGGTATAATTAATAATCAAAACGGAGACAAAGGTGTTTACGTGGTTGGAAATCTATCAACAGATGACGATGTCGATCATTTCTTGGTTGATTTGGAAATAAAACGTAGAACAATTCAAGAATAAAATAACAATTATTAATCAAATAAAAAAAGCTCGATGCAAATGCATCGAGCTTTTTAGGTTTTATAACATCTTTCTAATTAGAAAGGATATTCATAAATTTTTGATTCGTGGAAGTAAGGGTGACCTTTTGCTTCTAAATTTAATTTAGAAACTGCATTCATAACTACGAATGTAAATAATCCTCCGATTCCAACTAATGCTCCAATTTCCATTAAACCAAAGTTGTGGAATGGTCCAACAGCTGCTGGCATAATTTGGTTGTAGAAATCCCAGTAGTGTCCAAAGATGATAACGAATCCCATCGCGAAAACGATTTGGTAACGACGTTTCATACTTGATGAAATTAAAATCAAGAATGGAGCTACTAAGTTTATGATCAACATCCAGAAATATAATGGGTATTGCGCCATACGTTGTTGGAAGTATTGAGCTTCCTCAGGAATGTTTGCGTACCATTGTAACATGAATTGACAGAACCATAAGTAAGACCATAATAATGAGAAACCGAACATGTATTTTGTTAAATCATGTAAGTGGTTATCATTAAATAATGGTAAAGCGTTCTTTCTTTTTAAGTAGATAGAAATAATTGCCATAATAGAAACCGCAGAAACTAAGTATGAAACCATTCCGTACCACATAAATAATGAAGAGAACCAGTGTGGATCTAAAGACATCACGAAATCCCAAGCAAATGCTGCAGAACAAATTGCGAAAATCACTAAGTAAATTACTGATTTTTTGTACAATTGAGCGTACACTTTTAAGTCTCCGTTTGTCTCATCCAATTTACGTGTTGCGTTTTTAATTACTGGTAACATTAAAGATAATACTACTAAGTAAATAACACAACGTACTAACCAGAAGTTAGGGCTTAACCAAAGTTGAGCTTTGTTGGCCATGAAGATATCATACTTCTCGCTATCAGGATTTATTAAATCAGCATCCATCCAGTGGAATAAGTGATTCATGTGAAAATAAGATCCTAAAACGATGATAGCTACAAGTACAGAACCAACTGGTAAAAATGATGCGATAGCCTCCATAACACGAGATACTACCATAGACCAACCAGCGTTAGCTACGAATTGAATACATAAGAAAAACAACGCAGATGCCGCAATACCAAACGATAAATAAGCTGGTACATAGAAAGCAGCCCAAGGTCTGTTTTTCAATAAATTTGTCAAATGCTCCATGTGTCCAGCATGATCTGTATTCATAGATGCATAAGAATCTGAAATGTAGTCACCAAAAAATTGAGTTGGGTGAGCTTCAATCAAACCGTTAATATATTCAGTTGAATTAGCAACATCTTGTTGATGTAAGAAAAATCCTATCCCGTAAAGTACAACACCTATAACAGCTAAGATAAGTGATGCATTTTTTAATCTTGGGGAAAATGTATATTGCATAATAATTAACTTATTTTATTATTTATTAGTTGCTGTTTCAGTTTCTGTTGCAGGTTTTGCTTCAGTAGTTGCGTCTCCCGCAGGAGCAGCGGCAGCTGTAGTAGCACCTTTCAAACTCATTACATATTCAGCAACTCTCCAACGGTCTGCAGGAGTCAATTGAGATGCGTAAGAACCCATCGCATTTTTTCCATACATAATTACATGATAAACAGAACCTACTGTAATCTCTCTTTCTCCGTAAGTCGGAACTCCAGAATAAGCTTTAGATTTTACGATTGATCCTTGTCCATCACCTGCGTCACCGTGACAAACTGCACAGTTTTGACCATATAACACTTTTCCTCTTTCTAAATCCGCAGTTTTGGTTGCAGCATCTAATGGAGAAACAGTTACACTTTTTGATTGAGCATAACCAGCATTATTGTTTTTGAAAGTCCATGGCAAAATATCACCATCAGTTCTTGCAACAGCACCTTCTACAGATTCTAATGCAGACATATTGTGATTTTTATTCATTACAGGAACTTCAGAGTTCTCTTTATCTTCAGGGTAACCGTAAGTTGCCTTTTCATAAGGATCATATGCTGTCGAATAATACATATCCGGCATATATACGATACTCGCGTCACGTTTTTTATCAGAACAAGAAGTGATAATAATACTTCCTAATCCTATAAGTAATGCTATCTTTTTCATTATGCTTCTTGTACTAAATTGTTAACACTTGGTTCTACGACTACATCACCTTTTACTGTTACTTCTTCAGCACCAGTTTCTACAAATACATTTTTGATTTTCTCAACATCAGCAGTTCTGATTTCGATTAAGAATTTATCATCTGTTGTACGTGGATCTGGGTTTTTAGCTTTCGCACCTGGGTACATTTTGTTACGCACTAAGTATGTTAATGACATAAAGTGCGCTGCACAGAATACTGTCAACTCGAACATAATAGGAACGAAAGCTGGCATATTCTCACCCCAAGAAAAAGATGGTTTCCCTCCAATATCTTGAGCCCAGTCATGGTTCATAATAAACCATGTCATCAAAGATGCTAACGTTGTACCAAATGCACCGTAGAAGAAAGCAAGGTCAGAAATACGAGTTTTCTTTAATCCTAAGGCTTTATCTAAACCGTGTACAGGGAAAGGTGTATATACTTCATCTATCGTAATACCTTGTTTACGAATAGATTTTACTGCTTTTAATAAATCATCATCGTCTCCGTAAAGACCATAAACGATTTTAGTGTTCGTGATGCTCATCTTCAGTATGATGTTTTTTATAGCTTTCGCCTGATGATTTCAAAATAGTTTTTAATTCAGATTGTGAAATAACTGGGAATGTACGTGCGTACAATAAGTATAACACAGAAAAGAATCCCATAGTACCTAAGAAGATACCTACGTCTACCCATGAAGGCATAAACATTGTCCAGCTCGATGGTAAATAGTCACGAGATAAGTTGATAACGATAATATCAAAACGCTCGAACCACATACCGATGTTAACTACGATAGAGATAACGAATGTCCAGAAGAAGTTTCTTCTGATTGGACGAATCCATAATAATCCTGGTACTAAAACGTTACAGATAATTAACGCCCAGAATGCCCACCAATAAGGTCCTGTTGCTGCTCCTGGAGAGAAGTATGTAAAGTCTTCGTAACGAGATCCTGAATACCAAGCGATCCATAACTCTGTTAAGTATGCTACTGCAACCATACCACCTGTTACAACGATTACAATGTTCATGTACTCGATGTGTTTACGTGTGATATAATCTTCGTAGTGTAAAACTTTACGCATTACACTTAATAATGTTTGTACCATCGCGAAACCAGAGAAAATAGCTCCAGCAACGAAATATGGAGGATATACTGTTGAGTGCCATCCTTTGATTACCGACGTTGCGAAGTCAAAAGATACAATCGTGTGTACCGAGAATACTAACGGTGTACATAAACCAGCTAATACCAAAGATAACTCTTCGAAACGTTGCCAGTGTTTTGCTCCACCACCCCATCCGAATGATAAGATTCCGTAGATTTTCTTAGCGAATGGTTTTGTTGCACGGTCACGTACCATAGCGAAGTCAGGAATTAATCCCATCAACCAGAAAACTGTTGATACAGAGAAATACGTAGAAATCGCGAATACGTCCCATAATAATGGTGAGTTAAAGTTAGGCCATAAAGATCCAAATTGGTTAGGAATTGGGAATACCCAGTACATTAACCATGGACGACCCATGTGAATTACAGGGAATAACGCTGCCTGTACAACGGCGAAGATTGTCATGGCTTCCGCAGAACGGTTAACCGACATTCTCCATTTTTGACGGAATAATAATAAAACGGCTGAGATTAACGTACCAGCGTGACCGATACCTACCCACCATACGAAGTTGGTGATATCCCAACCCCAGTTAATCGTTCTATTCAATCCCCATACACCAATACCAGTTCCTACTGTATAAGCAATTGCTCCAACACCAAAGATGAATGCAACCATTGCTATACTGAAACATGTCCACCACAATTTACTTGCTGGCGTCTCAATTGGACGAGCAATGTCTACTGTGATATCGTGGTAGGTTTTATGTCCTAAAATAAGGGGTTCTCTTACCTGTGATTCGTAATGTGACATATTTGTTTACCTTATTAATTCTTTACTAATTTAATTAAGCTTGTTCTTTTCTGTTTCTAACTTTTACTTGATAAATAACGTTTGGTTTTGTACCAATTTCTTCTAATAAAACATAAGAACGTTTATCTTTCGATGCTGCTCTTACTTCAGATTTATCATCATTGATATCACCAAATTTCATCGCACCTGTTCCACAAGCAGCAGCACAAGCAGCAGCAGCCATAAACTCTTCGTCTTTAACTACTCTGTTCTCTTTCTTAGCTTTTAAGATTGCAGCTTGAGTTTGTTGGATACAGAATGAACATTTCTCAATTACTCCTCGTGTACGTACAACAACATCTGGGTTAAGTACCATACGACCTAAATCATTGTTCATGTGGAAGTCGTATTTATCATTGTTCGCCCAGTTAAACCAGTTGAAACGACGTACTTTATAAGGACAGTTATTTGCACAATAACGAGTACCAACACAACGGTTATAAGCCATCATGTTTTGACCTTGACGACCATGAGATGTTGCACCTACTGGACACACAGTCTCACAAGGAGCGTGGTTACAGTGTTGACACATTAATGGTTGGAAAATCACATCTGGATTTTCAGCCTCTGGCTTAATTAAACGTGTATATTGTTGTGGCTCGTTATCTGGATCTAATTCTAACGCTACTTTCTGAGTTAAACGTCCATTAGGATCGTTATAAGTTACATCAGAGTAGTAACGGTCGATTCTTAACCAATACATATCTCTCGACATACGCATTTGCTCTTTACCAACAGTTGGCACGTTGTTTTCTGCTTGACAAGCAATTACACACGCTCCACATCCTGTACAAGAGTTCATATCAATTGTTAAATTGAAGTGAGGCCCTGTAGAACGATCAAAACTAGCCCATAAATCTACTTCACCTACTGGAGAATCTCCTCTCCATGTTGGCATCTTCGCAACTGGATTCCATTCTTGACGATCTGTGTTGATGAAATCTGCTAAAGAAACTTCTCTTGCGATTTCGTAACGTCCCATCAATGTTGGTTGTTGTTGCATGTTAGCAAATTCGTGTTTATCTGAACGAGAAGATTTTTCGATCTTAACGTTAGATGCACCTACATTACCAGTGTATAATGCGAAAGCGTTAACCCCTACATTATTTGCAACTTTACCAGCTTTTGTACGACCGTAACCGAAAGCTAAACCTACAGTTCCGATTGCTTGACCTGGTTGGATGAATACTGGAACATTTTCTAAAACTACTCCATTAACAGTTAAGTTTACATACTCACCGTCAAATTGCATTCTTCCGTTTGTAACGTTGTAGTTATCTTGAATTTTGATTCCTAATTTTTCCGCATCATTTGGATTAACTGTTAAATAGTTATCCCAAGAGTTACGTGTAATTGGATCTGGTAATTCTTGTAACCAAGGATTGTTTGCTTGTGTACCATCTCCTAAACCAGCTTTAGAATAGAATTGAATCTCCCATTCTGTCGCTTTACCAGCAGCTAATTTTGTAGCAGCAGCTGCAACAACACCAGTGTTAGCAGTAAATGTAGAAGTTTCAGTCGCTTCATTATAACCATTGTATAATGCTTTGTTGAAATCTACACCTAATTTTGGTAAAATAGCTGATTCCCAGTTTTGTTTTACATATAAGTAATATGGAGAAACTTTTTGTCTAGTTGCAGAAACCGCCATCACCATAATTGGATCATTTGGATCTTCTACTTCTGTTACTTTAGTTACTCCTGTCATCCATGCGATTAATGAATCTTGGAATTGACGAGAATCAAATACACGTGGAATTGTTGGTTGTTGTAATGAATAAACACCTGTTAATGGGTTGAAATCATTCCAAGACTCTAAACCGTGAGTAACTGGAGCAATAACGTCCATTACTGATGCAGTTTCGTCTAATTTTTCAACTAAACCAACTTTAAGTCCAATGTTTTTGAAAGCTGCTTCAATTTCTTTTGCATTTTTAGCATTGTAAATTGGATTTGTTTGGAAGTTTAATAAAACTCCAACTTGTCCAGCTTTAGCTTCTGCAACAAATTGATTAAATACAGCGTCGTTAGACTCTTTTAATAAAACAGCTTTATCAGAAACTGCAGCTGATCCTAACAATTGGTTAATTGCGTATGCAATTGCGTATGCTTCTTTCGAACCATCAGCCATAACAACCGCTTTAGAACCTTTTGCTGTTAATTCAGCAGCAATAGCTAATGCTTCTTTAGATGAAGCTGAACCACCTGCTAATTTATTATAAACTTCAGCCAATACTTTTTCAGTATCAGTTGGTTTTAATGGATAACGTGTATCAGCATTTGCTCCTGTTAAAGATAAAACAGATTCTACTTGGATGTGACGCATCATTTTTGCTCCTGGTTTACGAGCAATACCATAATCACCTTCCATTCCACCACCATTATAATCACCTAAGAAATCTGCGTTGAAAGAAACAACTAATTCAGCATTCTTAAGATCGTAGAATGGCAATTCTCTTTTTCCATAAACTTCTTGCGCTGCGTCTAATGCATTCGTAGAAGAAATTGCATCATAAACAACGTGTTGAGTTGTTGGATATTTTGTTGCAAACTCAGCAATCAACTTTTTAGTTGTTGGTGAAGGTAAAGATGAAGTTAAAATAACTACTTTTTTCCCTCCTACTGATGCTAATGCTTTTGTTACACGGGCATCAAGCTCTTTCCAAGATGTTGCTTTGAAGTTTTCACCTGCGTTTGTTAAAGGTGATTTTATTTTATCAGAATCGTATAATGATAATACAGATGCCTGAACACGTGCATTTGTAGAACCATAATATTTTGCGCCTTTGTTTGCATCAATTCTAATAGGACGACCTTCTCTTGTACGTACTAATACGTTCGCGTAATCGTATCCATCAAAAATTGTAGATGCATAATAAGTAGGTACACCAGGCATAATGTTTTCTGGTTTCACTACATAAGGAACAGATTTTACGATTGGAGCTTCACAGGCTGCTAAAGTAACAGCAGCTGTACTGAACCCTAAAATCTTCAAAAAGTCACGTCGTGAAGTTTGACTATTCTCCATGGCGTTATCATTCCCTAAGAAATTATCTACAGGAATTTCTTCTGCAAATTCGTTGGTAGTTAACTTTTCATTTAATGTATTGTCAGTTAACTCCTCAAAACTTTTCCAGTAATTTTTCTTCGAAGCCATTTATACTCCTCTCTTTTTTATATTAATAATGACATTTACCACACTCTAAACCTCCGATAGCATCAACTGTAATCTTAGTTGCGTCACCGTACTGTTTTTTCAGTTTTTCGTGTAGTTCTGCGTAATATTCTTTGTTATACTCGTTGTCCATATCTACCTCAGTAGTTCTGTGACACTCGATACACCATCCCATTGTGAAATCATTCGCCATTTTCACTTCGTTCATTTCATCAACACGTCCGTGACATGCAAAACAAACTTGGTCTCCTGATCCAATGTTCAATTCTTTAGCATTTGGAATAGTTCCATCTTTAATCGCTTTCTTAATCGCTTTCTCTCCAGCTACAACGTGTTGTGCGTGGCTAAAGAATACGAAATCTGGCATATTGTGGATACGTACCCATTCGATTGGTTTTTGTGGACCATCGTATTTGTTCGTTTCTGGATTCCATCCAATAGCTTTATACATTTTTTGGATTTCTCCTGTATAGAAATTCTTAACTGCTTCCTCATCAGCGAATTTACCAGAAGTGATTAATTCTTCTTCGAAGTAATCTCCTTTGTATTCTTTGATTGTTTTGTGACAGTTCATACATACGTTTGGTGAAGGAATTCCAGACACTTTACCGTATTTAGCAGAACTGTGACAGTACTGACAGTCGATACCTTGTACACCTGCGTGAACTTTGTGAGAGAAATAAATTGGTTGTTCTGGCTCGTAACCTTTATCAACACCAATTCCCATTAATCCCCAATACACGTTGTACAATGCAAAGAATGCTAATACTGCGATTAACACACCACCAACTTTTTGGTATTTCTGAAAGAATTCAGCAAAAGAAAAAGCTACTCTTTCAGTTTCTGCATTTAATTCCTCTGTAGCTGTCGCTTTAACTAATGCATTAACGCGAACTAAAATCCACAATAACAATGCAGCTAAAACTACAAAACCTACAGCGATAATCCCTGTACTTGCTCCCCCACCTTGTGCAGCTTCAGCAGCTTTTTTATCTGCAGCTTCCTTCTTTTTCAAAGCTTTAGCTTCCTCAAAAGCTTTCACTCCTGCATCAGGATCTGCTGTATATGCCAAAATATTATCAATATCACCTTCTGATAAGTTAGGAAAAGCTAACATCTCAGTGTTATTGTAATCAGCATAAATTTTGTTTGCATACGCATCTCCAGATTCGCGCAAAGCTTTGTTGTCCTTAATCCAAGCGTGTAACCACTCTTTTCCAAGTCCAGCTTGCTCTTGTACGCGTTTCTCAACATCACGTAATTCCGGCCCAATTAACTCACCATCAATCTGGTGACATGCTGTACAGTTGGCCTCGAATAACTCGTAACCTTTACCTGCATCTTGGGCATTTGCTAGGGAGAACGTCGATAGTATTATCGCGCAGCTCCATAAACGTATTCTTTTTAGAAATCTTGCCTTCATTTACTTAAATAATCTCAGTTCGTTGTTTCTTTTAACTCGTTTTTATTTGAACACTTAACTAACAGCAAAAATAGCTTCAATACTTAATAAAATCATAAAGTTTACATACTGAACTTTGTCATTGAGCTTAATTTAAAACGTTTCTAAATTAATTGTTAAAAAATATCGCTGTATAAATATTATCTATTTGATTTGATAGAAAAGATTTAGAACAAGAAAATTTGCTATTTAACATAATTTAAAAAATAATCAAAGTTCTTTTTATTAAAAACTGTCAATCAATTTTATAGTTTTATCATCATTAATTAGTATTCACAAAAAAAATTGGAACAATATTCGTTGTAAGAAAATAAAAGTCTATAAAATTTAATAACTTAATTCTAAAAAGTATATTTGCACAAATTAATTTCATCCTATGAAAAAATTTATCTTTTTATTCCTTATCACTTTTTCTTCGAGCATTTTTGCCCAAGAAAAAATAGACACTGTTCAAATCATTAATAATGGTACATTGAATATGGAAATTGATAGCCGAATAAATACTGTATTAAAAACCAAAGAAGATGCGGTTTGTACGTATACTGCTCCTGTAAAAAAGGTTACGGAAAAAAAACCTGTTGTACAATCTAATGATCCCTGTGCTGGAACGCCACAAGTAAGTGGTTTCAAAATTCAGATTTATTATTCGAAAGATAGAAAAGATGCGGAAAAAGTAAGAAATGAATTTTCAAGTTCTTATCCGGATTTATCGGCTCAGACGGCTTATTTCTCGCCAGATTATCGCGTTTTAGTTGGAGATTATTTTACAAGAGCATCTGCTTCGAGAGATATTCGTCGTTTGAAATCAAAATATAATAGTGCTTTTTCTATTCCATTCAAAGTTTTGTGTAGAAAAGCGAAGTAATAGTTTATAAAAAGGAAAATGTATCCTTATCACAACAAAATAAAACAGCGAATAAAGAATGGTGAATTAGTTTCGTTTGAATTTGTAGAAAAATATAAAAATATTTCTCCATGTTTAGTTTTATATTTCAAAACAGAACCTTTTATAAGACCTATTCGCGAGCATCGTTTTTCTGAATATAGACAATTACTAAAAATAGAAAACGATTAACTTCTTTTACAGATTTAAAATTTATTCGAAAACATAAAAAAAGCGTTATCAATAATCTTGGTAACGCTTTTTTATATTTTAATGGTAATATTTAGTAGTCGATTCATAAGTTAAAATTTAGTTTTTGAGAATAACTCCTCTTCCTTCTATTTCTAACTGAATTAAAATCGATGCTAAATTAGTTTGTACAAATCCTAAATTACCTGCAACTAAAACACCTTTTTCTCCAGTCGAAATTTTCTCAATTCCATAAACACTCGACTCATCTTCGGGACTCGAATTTCCTTCGTAACGATAAATGTAAATAATCTTAAAATCGTGAGGATGATCAATCAAATCACTTTCTAATAAATTAAAATCTTCTTGATATCCTTTTTCTGCAAGCTCGCGTAGCGCAACACTTGACGTTTCATAATTAAATTGCCTTCTTTCGAACATAAAATTTATTTTTATTTTGTTAATAATTATAAATCTAATTAATTAATAGACAGAAAGTTGTTAAACATAAGTTAACAATTTGATGACATGAAAAAATTAACATACTTAATGATTTATTGTATTCGAAATAAGTTCTTATTTTTGACAAAAAGATAAAATGATTTTAGAAAAATTAAACCAAAACGAAGCTAATTTTGCGGATGTTATCGCACATATCGAAGAAAATTATACTTATACAGCTTCTGCATTTGTAAATGGAAATCAGGAAAATGCTGTCGATCAAAACCAAGGAAGTGCAAAAGTTTTTGCGTTCGCAAAATTGAATAATTTTTCTGAAGATGATACCTTAAAATTATTTGCAGAACATTATCAAGCGGTTTTAGATACGCCAGAAGGAACAGACCACAACAATATTCGTCAATTTCTGCAGAACGGTTGGGATGGAGTAAAATTTGAAAACGAAGTGTTGACAAAGAAATAACCTCGAAATTATAGTCACAAAAAAACGTCTTACAACATGTAAGACGTTTTTCGATTCAACTAAAAAGGAGCCATAAAACTAATCGTATAATGATCGATTGTTTTTCCCTTCAAATCTTTCAATTCCAAAATAACAGGAACTTTATACGATTTCAGTTCACTTTTCGGAATTTTAATATCGATTAAACCTTGCTTCAATTCGCCTTCGTCTATCTTTATATATTTATCAGGCTCGACCAACAACACGGTTTTCCCACCTTTGAAACCGTTCACATTTACAACTAATTTGTACGTTTCATTCGTTTTGTTCATCAAACTATATTGCATCGTATTGATAATATAATCACCTTCTACAACATAATCTTTTCCTGGAACTTGTAAAAATTTCACCTCGACATCACTTCTATTCATCATAAAAATCGTCATCGCAGAAATCATCGCAACCAAAACTAATGTAAACGCGACTAATCTTGCAGTTATTTTGAATGATTTTCCTTGTTCGATATTTTCTTCGGAAGCATATTTTATTAATCCTGTTGGCAAATTAATCTTCGTCATAATATCATCACAAGCATCCATACAAGCTGTACAATTGATACATTCTAACTGAGAACCATTTCTGATATCGATTCCCGTAGGACAAACCGCCACACATTGACCACAATCGATACAATCTCCTTTTCCTACAGCAACACGATCTTCACCTTTTCTGAATTTTGAGCGTCCATTTATGCTTTCTCCACGTTTAAAATCATATGAAACTTGAATCGTTTTTTTGTCAATCAAAACACCTTGAAATCTCCCGTAAGGACAAACCAACGTACAAACTTGCTCACGAAACCAAGCGAAAACAAAATAAAATAAAACACTAAAAATAAATATTCCGAATAATAAACCACCATGCTCTGATGGACCTTCGGTAATCACTTTGATTAATTCATCCATTCCGATGATATACGCCAATAAGATATTCGAAAAGAAAAATGACAACATATAAAATATAATCCACTTTCCTCCTCTTTTCAGAATTTTCTCTTCATTCCATTCTTGTTTATCTAACCGAATTTGTTTGCTTCGATCGCCTTCTATCCAGTATTCAATTTTTCTGAAAACACTTTCCATAAAAATGGTTTGAGGACATAACCATCCGCAAAATAATCGTCCATAAACTGTTGTAAATAATATAATAAAAACAACACTAACAATCATTCCGAATGCCAATAAGAAAAAATCTGTGGTAAAAAACGGATAACCGAATAAAATAAAATTTGTATTGAACACATCAAACTTAAAAACAGGATTTCCATTCGGTAATGTTATAAAAGGTAAACCAACCAATAAAATCAATAAAACCGAAGAAACAATAGTACGATAATTCGTGTATTCACCCGAAGGTTTCTTAGCATACACCCATTTTCGTGTCCCTTTTTTATCCATTGTAGCGACTTCGGATCTAAACTGCTCGTTCTCTTTTTCGAACCCAAGTTGCGTTGTATCATGCTTTACATCACTCATACCATTTACTTAATATCTATGCAAATTTACCGCTACATCGACGCTAAAGTTTGGCACTATTTATGGTAATTTTGGTAATATTTATGGATTGATATAAATCATTAATTTATAAAAACACAGACCTAAAAAACCCTAAACTACCCAATATGAGAAATTTACTTTACTTCGTATGCTTTTTTGTTGCGAGTTATTCTTTTTCACAAGAAATCTATACCGCTAAAAACGTAACACAATTTGCGATTTATCCTGGTTGCGAAGAAGCATCAGAAAATTATATCGAATGTTTTAATACCAAATTAAACGATGATATTTCGGAACAATTAGCCAAAATAAAAATGGATAAAATCTTAAAAGGTTCAGGAGATTATTTCGCAAAATTATTTTTTGTGATTGACGAAAACGGAAACTTCACAAATGTAACTTCCCAAGGAAATGAAACTTTAGCACGAATTTCGACACAGATTTTATACAAAATAAATCGTGAACAAGAAGAAAGTGCAACCAAAATAAAACCTGCTTTATTAGACGGAAATCCTGTAAAAGTGAGTTTTAATATTCCAGTAAAATACAATTTAAAGTAACTACGAATAATATTGTTTTCTGAATTGTTCGGGCGTAAACTCTGTGTATTTTTTGAAGAATTTCACAAAATATGATGCGTCTTGAAAATTGAGTAAATACGCAATTTCAGTGACCGAAATTTCTTTATTTACCAACAAACGTTTTGCTTCTAAAACAATGCGACTTCTTATTAATTCACCTGCCGAAGTAGCTAACACATCTTTGCAAAGTGCATTCAAATGATTGGGTGTGATGTACAACAATTCGGCATACTCTTTTGGTAATTTTTTAGTCTTGAAATTTTGCTCAATAAGTGACTGAAAATTATGCAACAACACCGATTGATAATCATTTGTTTTGACATTTACAGCTTCCAAACTACGTTCAATATCAATGAATAAATTCATCAAATGAAAACCAATTTTTAAATTCGAGAATTGATTATTTTCTTGATTTTCATTTATCATTTCTTCAAAATAACTTGAAATTTTTTCTTGTACATCTGGCGAAATTTCAACCACATGATCTTTCACCAAAATAGATTGTAAAAATCTAAATTTCTGTAAAATGGAAGAATTAATTCCAATCCAATCGAAAAAATTATCAGAAAAATTCACGACAAACCCATCATATTTTTCCTTAAAATACCATTGGTGTACTTGTCCAGGTTTCATAAAATACATTGTTCCAGATTTTGCCTCAAACTTCTCAAAATCGATCAAGTGTTCGCCACTACCTTCAGTAAAATAAACCAAATGATAATAATTATGGTTGTGCACTTCCTGCAAATGCGGATTACTATCAACATAACCTCTAAACCGATCAACAGAAAATAATTCGTTACTATTTTTTTCGGTATTCAGATTACAGATATCGTATGTTGGGAAAAGTTTTTTGGTCATTTTGAAACAAATTATCAAGTGTAAAAATAAATACTATTGAGAATATTTAAAATGAAAAGTTTAACTTTAAGCAATAGAACATCAAAAATGGAATTTAAAGAGAAAAAAATTGTCTTACTTTCTTTGGATGGCGGAGGAATTAGAGGAATTATATCATGTGTCATTTTAAAATACATCGAAGATAAGTTAAAGGAAATTCATGACGAAAATGCTAAAATAGGCGATTATGTCGATTTTATTGCAGGTACAAGTACTGGTGCTTTAATTGCTTCTTTGTTATTATCTCCTTCTACCGAAAATCCAAAAAGAGCAAAACACTCGATTACAGATGCGTTGAATATTTATTTAGGCGAAGGGAAAAATATTTTTTCAAAAACATTCTGGACAATTCTCAATAATCCGTTGAGTGTGCTGAAAGATAATTTACCAACGCTTGTATTGGAAGAGCAATTGAAAATCGTTTTTGGAGAGACAGAGTTAAAAGATTTGATTCGTCCTTGCGCCATAGTTTCTTACGATACCGAGCACCAAAAACCAAAAATTTTCAATTCGATTGATGGAATTTCTCCTTTCCGAAATTTTTATGTCAAAGATATTTGTCGTGCTTCATCAGCTGCGCCAACTTATTTTGAACCTGCAAAAATAAAATCATTCGCTGATCAAGAATTTAGTTGTATTGATGGTGGTGTTTTTGCAAACAATCCGACTTTTGTTGGTTTTATCGAAACGCAAAAAATAAATTTCAATAAATACTTCAAAGATGAATTAAAGTATAATGGAACAGCACCTTTACAAGAGTTTATTATCATTTCTCTCGGAAATGGTTCGCGTGCAAAATCTTATAAACACGAACATTTAACAGGAATTTCAAAATCGAAATGGGTAGATCCTTTGGTAGACATTTTTATTTCGACCGGAGTTGATATGGTCGATCAAGAAATGAGAAGCATGTTCTCTTTATTGAAACCAAAATACCAACAAAATTATTATCGATTTAATCCTGAAATTCCAGAATCTGCATTGGATTTAGGAAATGTTTCCAACAGCAATATTAAAACGTTATTGGATGTTGCCAATGATTATGTAGCAAAACACAAAGAACATTTGGACGAAGTGGTTCAAAAATTAATTTTCAATCAAGTTGAAATCTCATAAAAAAAGGCTTTGAGTAAAATTTCAAAGCCTTTTCTAATTTCTATTTATTTCGAACATAAACAAATATTTCCTGTTCTCGATTCAATCCTCTATTATCCACAATACTTTCTAAACACGCGTGACAATCTGTTACAATTCCCTCTCCATTGTAATTTGTATAACTTCCATTCTCTAGCGCAACAACATGCGGTTTCAACAAATCTGCATTCAGTTTTTTGCGTTCACCAATCAACGTGTACACATATTCGCGTCCAGTTTCGTCCGTAAAATTATCCACTTTATAAATTTGATCCAATTCTCTTTCGTGATCAATTATAACAAATAAGTAGTCTTTGTGGCTATCTTTTTCAAAAAAAATTCTTCTCATAGCTTCAATTGTTTGACTCAAATTTAATAAAAGAATATTGGTTTAACCAATGAAAATTAAAAAGTTTTAAGAGAATTTTAAAATATTATCAATTTCAAAACAGATAATATTTTACTTTTACATCAACCAAAACACAAAAATGAAAACTCTTCTAAAAATCTTGACTTTAGGATTAATTTATCTTATTTGTCAACCAATTTTCGCGCAAAAAAACGCACAATTAAAACTCGACTTCGAAAAAATTATCCTTTCAAAACATTCATTTCCTTTTAATGGAGTTGTGATCGTTTCCAAAAATGGTAAAACGATTTATGAAAAAGTACACGGATTTAAGAATTTTGAAGAGAAAATTGCACTAAATAAGTCAAATCAATTTGAAATTATGTCGAATTCGAAATTATTTACATCTGTATTAATTTTGAAAGAAGTCGAAAAAGGTAAAATTGATTTACAACAATCGATTAAAACATATTTACCAGAAATCACTCAATCGTGGGCAGATTCTGTTACTGTACATCAATTACTTAATCATACACATGGAATCCAAGATATCACAAAACCTTTATTGTTCAAACCTGGAACAGATTTCAAATATGGAAATTATTCATGTGTTCTTTTAGGTAAAATTTTGACTAAAGTAACGCATAAAACTTTCAGAGAATTGGCGACAAATCTGATAAAAGAGATTGGTTTGAAAGAAACTTTTGTGTATTCTGAAAGCGAAAAACATCAATTGGCTCAAGCATATTTTTATCGAAATGATTCGCTTATTCCAAATTATCAAACCTTGATTAATGAAGAAAATTTACCTGCAGATGGAATTATTTCTACTGCGAATGATTTAGTAAAATGGAATAATTTATTACACAATGGTAAAATTCTACAACCCGAAACGTATCAACTTTTGATCACGCCTTCTACTCTTTCGCAACATGATGTTTTTGGAAAAACGCCACAAGGTTATGCCTATAACATCAGAAATGTGACTGAAAATAACATCAATTACATTGGACATACGGGATTAGGAGATGGTTTTTCTGCGATAAATATCTATTTCCCAAAATCAAAAGTTAGTTTGGTTGTCTTGCAAAATATAATGCCAGATAATTCGGAAGATTATTATTTCTACGAAAAACAATTCAAAAATTTGCTTTTAGAAAACGATTTGACACAATAATTCCATTAAGTTACTATAAAACAACATTTTTGGTATTATCCTTGTAGGAAATTTGTATCTTAATTCCAACTAAAACGAATAAAATCTAACCAATTGAAATTCAATATAAAAAAAATACTAAAATATTTTTCTATCACACTTGTGTCGATAATTCTATTGTTGACCATTGCAATTTTTAGTTTACAATTCCCTGCTGTACAAAATTTTGTAAAAAATAAATTAGTCGATTATCTCGAAAATAAAATACATACAAAGGTTCAATTAGATCGTGTTTATATCGATTTTCCAAACAGTTTGGTCATGGAAAATCTTTTTTTGCAAGGACAAGATGTGGACACGCTTTTATCGGTCAAAAAGTTTGACGTTGGTTTAGATATTTGGCAATTGACAAAGAGTAAAGCAGATATAAAATCTATTGATTTGAGCGGTGTTCATGCCAATGTTATCCGTAAACCAGATGGAAAATTCAATTTCGATTATATTATCAATGCTTTTGTAACAGACGAAAAAGACGAAAGTCCTTCAAAGCCATTTATCATTTCGTTAGATAAAATAAAACTGAATGATATTAATGTTTCGTTCAATGATCAGCAAGCGGCAAATAACATCAAAGTTCATCTAAATTCGTTTGATACGCGTGTCAAAAAATTCGATTTAGAGCAAAATTCCTATGGAATTGGCGATATCAATTTGGATGGTTTAAAGCTAAAATTGAAACAAGATATTGTAAAAGAAGTTGCGAAAAAAGTAGAAGAAAAAGTAGATTCTTTGAATGATCAAAAGCCGATGAAAATTGAGTTGAATGGAATTAATTTAACCAATTTTGACATCGATTATGGCGATGATATTTCTGGAATGTTTGCAAAAGTAAAATTCAAAGATTTCAAAACGCGTGTTAAAAAGCTTGATTTACAACAAAATTCGTATGCGGTTGATGATATTTTGGTGAATGGTTTGTTGGTTGATTTTAATCAAAAAATGGTTGAAAAAATCCAAGAAAATAATGTGGATAAAATTGATCCAACTGCAAAACAAACTCCATTGCAAATTGGGTTGAGTAAGATTAATTTGAATGATATCAAAGTCAATTATGGTGACGAAAATTCGAAGACTTTTGCCAAAATTAACCTAAACGAATTCGAAACGAAAGTCAATAAACTTGACCTTGAAAATTCTATTTTCGACATCGAAAATATTTTGTTGAAAGACGCTGATATCGAAGCGAATTTATTCCTTTCTTCGAACAATTCTACTTCGAATTCATCCACTTCTTCAACCCCAATGAATTTGGTTTTGAACGAAACGAAATTAGAAAATGTAAAAGTAAAATACAACAATACAGCCGAACGTCGAACAGCACAAGGAATGGATTTTAATCATTTGGATTTTTCTAAATTAAATCTTGATTTGCGCGATTTCGAAATGAAAAATAACACATTTGCTGGACAAGTAAAAAGTGCTGAAATAAAGGAATCAAGAGGATTGAATATTCAGAAATTGACAACAAATTTCTTGTACGCTAACACACAAGCGTATCTGAAAAACCTTTATTTACAAACACCAAAAACCGTTCTTCGTGACGAAGTTATTTTGCGTTACAATACAATTAATGAGTTAACTTCTCATCCAGAAAATGTTTTGGTGAATGCAAATATCAAAAACTCAAAAATTGGTTATGCAGATATTCTAAATCTTGCTCCAACGCTTAGAAATACGACGCCTTTCGATAAATATCCAAACGCCATTCTGAGTGTTAACACCAATGTAAAAGGAAAAGTAAACGATTTATTGATTAATAATTTACAAGTTTCTGGTTTAGATGATTTGCAACTTTCGGCTTCTGGAAGAGTGAAAAATGCGATGAATCCGAAGAATTTATTTTATGATATGAACATCAAAAACTTCTCAACTTCTTCTAAAACGATATACAATTTAGTTCCGAAAAATACCATTCCAAATAACATTAGAATTCCTTCAAAGCTTTCTGTCAAAGGGAAAGCGAAAGGAACAACCGAAATCATCAATACGCAATTGGCTATAAATTCTACGTTGGGAAATGCGAAAATTGATGCAATTGTGGACATGCAAAAAAAGGATGCAGAAAAATATAATGTCAAAGCAGATCTACAAAATTTGGATGTTGGAACGCTTATTAGCAACAAGGATTTAGGTAAAATAACAGGAAAAATTAATGCTATTGGAACAAGTTTTAACCCTGAAAAAATGGTTACAAAACTTTCGGGAACCGTTTCATCAGCTTATTACAACAACTATACTTATCAAAATATTGCACTCGATGCAAAAGTGAATCATGGTGTGTTTGATGCGCATGTTTTCTCAAAAGATCCGAATGCGAATCTTAATTTGACAGCTTCTGGTGTGTACAAAAAAGATTTATCTGATGTAAAATTGAACGGAAATATTGTCAAATTAGATGTTCAAAAACTTGGTTTTTACAACGAACCGATGATTGTTGCAGGAGAAATTGATGCCAATTTTGCTGATTTAAATCCAGATAATTTAAATGGTTCTTTGTACCTGAAAAACTTTGCGTTATCCAATACAAAAGATATTTTTCCAATGCAAGAAGTGAGCTTGATTGCGACTTCAACTGCTGATTCGAATCAAATTAATTTGACTTCGCAATTGGCCGATTTGGATATGAAAGGAAAATTTAAATTGACGCAAATTTTTGGTTCGCTAACTTCAACGATTAACCAATATTATGAATTTCAGAAACCGAATAAAGACGAAAAAATAGAACCTCATCAATTCTTTACTTTGAATGCTAAAATTAAAGATGATGAGTTGATTCGAAGATTTGTTCCAGATTTGAAAAGTTTCGAAACCATAACACTTGACGCAACTTATGATGCCGATTCAAAACAACTTAATGTGGATGGAAAAATCCCCAATCTAACATACGGAACAAATACAATTAACAACGGAGTTTTAAAACTATCCAACCAAAATGAAGCCTTGTTGTATTCGTTGAATGTGGATGCATTAAAAAGCGAAAGTTTTCAATTGCAAAAAATTGATTTGAATGGTGATATTACAAATAATGTCATCAATTATAACGTTTCGACAAAGGATGCGAAAGATGCAACGCAATTTTTGGTAGCTGGAAATCTAAAAACACTAAATGATATAACGGAAATTAGTTTAAATCCGAATGGATTGGTCTTAAACTACGATCAATGGCAAGTTGGGGAAGGAAATTTAATTCAGTTGAGAAAAGACGGAATTGTCGCGCATAATTTCAGTTTGATGAACAATGGAAGTCAAATTTTATTACAATCTGAATCGGAAAAAGGAACAAGTCCGCTGAATATTACCATCAAAAATTTCAAAATTGAAACCATTGCAGAAATCATTAAAAAAGATGATCTACCTGCTGAAGGAACAATCAACGGAACGGCTCAAATTAGAGATTTAAACAAAGAAATGACATTCAATGCTGATTTGACCGTTTCAGATTTAAAAGCTTTCGGAAATCCTATTGGAAATATTATAGCAAAAGTAAAAAACACTTCTCCAACCACGATTAACGCTGACATTACCTTAGATGGAAACAGCAACAACATGAAGATTTTTGGAGATTATAATACCAAAGAAAGTGCGTTTGATTTAGCTTTAGATATCAATCGATTAGAAATGAAATCGGTGCAAGGATTTACAATGAATCAAATCAAAGACACAGAAGGTTATATTTCTGGAAATCTAAAAATCGCTGGAACAATGGATAAACCGAGCATTTTAGGTCAAGTAAAATTTAATCAAGTTGGTTTAACGATTGCTGAAACGGGAAGTAATTTCAGAAAAATTGATGACGCGATTGATTTCACGAACAAAGGAATTGAGTTCAATAAATTCAAGATTAATGATAACGAAGGTAATTCTTTAACGATAAGAGGAGAAATATTAACCGAAACGTACCGTGATTTTGCCTTCAATTTAACAGCAAATGCACGAGATTTCAATGTGGTAAATTCAGAAAAATCGAACGACGCCATCATGTACGGAAAGTTAGCTGTTAATGCAAACTTGACGATAAAAGGTGACTTAGATTTACCAAAAGTAAACGGAAGTTTAACAGTAACTGATGATACGAATTTCACATTTGTTTTACCGCAATCTTCACCTTCTTTACAAGAGCGCGAAGGAATTGTCGAATTCATCGATCAAGATCAAGTGGCGCTGCAAGAAACGATTAAAACGGATGAATTAAAAGCCGAATCTAAAATAAAAGGGTTGGATGTCAGTGTCAATATTGAAATCAGCAAAGAAGCCAAAACGTCAATTATTATCGATAAAGCAAACGGAGATTTCGTTGAAATACAAGGTGAAGCTGAGTTGACGGGCGGAATGGATCCTTCTGGAAAAATGACTTTGGTTGGCGTTTATCAAGTAGAAAAAGGTGCGTACGAACTTTCGGTGAGCTTGTTAAAACGTCGTTTTGATATTCAGAAAGGAAGTACCATTACATGGACTGGCGAGCCAACTACAGCCAATTTAGACATTACGGCGATTTACAAAACAAAAGCCGCTCCTATTGATTTAATCGAACAACAAATTTCGGGCTATTCATCTTCTGAAATGAACATGTACAAACAACGAATTCCGTTCAATACCGAGTTAATTTTAAAAGGTGAATTATTAAAACCTGATATTAAATTCAATATTTCAATGGATAAAGACAATCCTTCCATTGCAACTGCGGTGATCGAAAATACACAATCGAAATTGGATCAGTTGAAAAATGATGAAGCCGAAATGAACAAACAAGTATTTGCCTTGTTATTATTGAATCGTTTTATTGGCGAAAATCCATTCGAAAGTAAAACAAGTGTTTCAGCAGAAACGATGGCGTTACAAAGTGTGAGTAATATTTTGTCGCAACAGTTAAATAATTTGGCGGATGATTTAATCCAAGGAATTGATATCGATTTGGGATTAGATACACAAGACGATTACTCTTCGGGATCTAAAAATACACGAACTGACCTGAATGTTGCCGTGAGCAAACGATTACTAAACGACCGATTGAAAGTTTCGGTTGGAAGTAATTTTGGTTTAGATGGTGATGCACGAGAAAATGAAAACATGACCAATATTGCAGGCGATATCACCATCGATTATAGTTTATCGCGTGATGGTCGATACATGTTGAGAGCTTATCGAAAAGATGAATACCAAGTCGCATTACAAGGACAAATTGTAGAAACAGGCGTTGGGTTTATCATCACATTAGATTACGATAAATTCAAAGAAATTTTCGAGAAAAGAAGAAAAAATAGAGCGAACAGAGCAAATAGAAAAACACAAAATCAAGAAGCGAAACCATGAAAAAATTAACCTTAACGTATATTAAAATTATTGCATGCTCAGTTTCTATTTTAGGTATTTCTTCTTGTAGCAATACACGTTTTCTGAAAGAAGGTGAAATGCTTTATACAGGCTCTAAATTAACGATAGAAGGCGATTCTTTAAGCAAAACCGACAAAGCTGAACTGAAAGATAATCTCGAAAAAAATATCATTCCAAAACCTAATTCAAGTTTTTTTGGACTTCGTCCTCGTTTGTACATTTACAACATCACGAGCGAACCTAAAAAGCAAAAAGGATTGAAATATTGGTTAAAATATAAAGTGGGACAAAAACCTGTTTTATTGGGAGATGTCGACATCGAATTCAATAAAAAAATTCTGGTCAATTATTCTGAAAACAAAGGATATTTCAATGCCAAAGCACAGGGTGATACAATAAGTAAAAACAAAAAAGCGGAAGTGCATTATGTCTTGCAACCGCGCAAACGTTATTACATCAACCAAGTTAATTTCCCAAAAGATACCACTTTGGCGGTCAACAAAGAAATTAAAAAAACGCAAGCAAATACATTATTGAAAGATAAGCAACCTTTCGATTTGGATGTGATCAAGGCAGAACGAGAACGAATAGATGCGCGTCTGAAAGAAAATGGTTATTATTATTTTCATCCTGATAACATCATTGTGCAAGCGGATAGTACGGTTACGAATAAGCAAGATGTCGAACTTTTTGTCAAGTTAAAAGACAAAACGCCAGAACAAGCAAAACAACAATATAGTATAGACAAAGTAATTGTTTTCCCAGATTATAACATTCGAGACGCACGAAAAGGGATCTATAAAATGCCGATGAACAACGATTCCTTAGCAAAATACGAGCAAAATGGATTTTACATGGTTGATCCAAAAAATAGTTTCAAGCCAAAAGTTTTTGACCGTGCGTTATATTTTAAAACGGGAGAGATTTACAACCGAGCAGATCATAATTTAACCCTGAATCGATTAATTAATTTGGGTGTGTTCAAATTTGTGAAAAATGATTTCGTGATTTCTGATTCGGTTAACCATAAATTTGATGTGTATTATACCTTAACACCACGCGAATTTCAGTCGTTGAGATTAGAAGTTTTAGGACGAACAAACTCGGCGAATTATGGTGGTGGTGAGTTAAATTTAAATTGGACACATCGAAACATTTTCAAAGGTGCAGAACAGCTTAAAATGGCGTTATATGGTGCATTTGATATGCAATTGGGCGGACAAAAAGATGCAAATAATATTTTTAGAGCTGGTTTTAATACGCAACTTTCTATTCCGAGAATTGTAGCGCCTTTCAAATTTCATTCATCAAGTGCGTTTGTACCGAGAACCAATATTGAGATTGGTTACGAATATCAAAACAGATCGAGATTATATACGCTTCACAATTTCAATACTTCTTTTGGTTACGTTTGGAAAGAGAATGCGCAAAAAGAACATAATTTAAAGATTTTTAGTGCAACTTTAGTCTTTCCAGAAAAAGTGACAGATGAATACAACAGCAAAATCTACGATTCAATTGGAAATATCATCAACCCAAGTTTGAAACGCGTTGTCGACAAACAATTAATTTTTGGACCACAGTATTCGTATACTTATACCACAACAATGTTACCTCGAAAAAGCACATTCTATTACCGAGGTTTAGTTGATTTGGCTGGAAATTTAACAGGATTAATAACAGGTGCGAATGCGAAAAAAGACAAGGAAAAAGAAATTTTCAAAATACCATTTAGTCAATATGCAAAAATGGAACATAACTTCCGTTTCTATCACAAATTTTCAGAAAAATCATCAATAGCCACACGATTCATTGGAGGAATAGCCTATCCATATGGAAACTCTGAATTTGTTCCTTATTCCAAACAATTTTTTGTAGGAGGAAGTAACAGTATTCGCGCATTTAGAGCACGAACATTAGGACCAGGAAGTTATGATCCACGTAATCAAAATGCAAATTTCTTTTTTGATCAATCAGGTGATATTAAATTGGAACTAAATGCAGAATTTAGACAGAAATTATTCAGTTTTCTTAACCTTGCGTTATTTGTTGATGCAGGAAATATTTGGTTAATCAACGAAGATGAAACACGTCCAGGTGCAAAATTCTCAAAAGATTTTATGAGCGAAATAGCAGTTGGAGCTGGTTTAGGATTACGTCTTGATTTTAATATCTTAATTTTAAGATTAGATTTAGCAACTCCACTTCGAGTGCCTTATTACGAAAAGAATGACCGTTGGACATTTGATAAAATAGATTTTGGAGACAAAGCATGGCGAAAAGACAACTTGATCTTGAACATCGCCATTGGCTATCCATTCTAAGCAAAGCGTAAAGCGTAAAGCGTAAAGCGTAAAGCGTAAAGCGTAAAGCGTAAAGCGTAAAGCGTAAAGCGTAAAGCGTAAAGCAAAAATAAAAAAACGGATTCTAAATTAGAATCCGTTTTTTTTATTTAATGATATATTTATTTCAAATCAAAACGATCTGCGTTCATCACTTTGTTCCAAGCGGCCACGAAATCATGTACAAATTTATCTTGCGCATCAGCTTGTGCATAAACTTCTGCTACGGCACGTAATTCAGAATTTGAACCGAATACTAAATCCGCACGAGTTCCTGTCCATTTTGGTGCTCCAGTTTTACGATCAGATCCCATGTAGATTTCTTTCGTTTCATCTGTCGCTTTCCAAACAGTACCCATATCCAATAAATTCACAAAGAAATCATTTGTCAATTGACCTGGACGATCAGTGAAAATACCATGTTTCGAACCATCATAATTCGCATTCATCGCACGCATTCCACCAACTAAAACTGTCAATTCTGGAGCAGTCAACGTTAACAATTGTGCTTTATCAATCACCAATTCTTCTGTCGAAACAGATCTTCTTGTGTTTTTGCGGTAGTTTTTAACCCCATCTGCAATTGTTTCTAAGTACGCTACAGATTCAACCTCTGTTTCCTCTTGCGTTGCATCTCCACGACCTGCTGCAAACGGAACTGTAATTGTTTTTCCAGCATCTTTTGCTGCTTTTTCAATCGCTGCATTTCCTCCTAAGACAATTAAATCGGCAATCGAAACTTGTTTTGACGAATTCGCTGAATTAAATTCTTGTTGAATATTTTCTAAAGCTGTTAAGACTTTATTCAATTGAATTGGATTATTTGCTTCCCAATTTTTCATTGGTTCCAAACGAATACGCGCACCATTCGCTCCTCCACGTTTATCCGATCCACGGAAAGAAGAAGCCGAAGCCCAAGCTGTAGAAACCAATTCTGAAACAGATAATCCTGAAGCTAAAATTTTCGCTTTCAAATCAGCGATATCAGCCTCGTCAATTAATTCATGCGTAACAGCTGGAATTGGATCTTGCCAAGTGAATACTTCATTCGGTACATCTGCACCTAAATAACGAGAAAGTGGTCCCATATCACGGTGAGTTAACTTGAACCACGCTTTACGGAAAGCATCTTCAAATTCTTCTGGATGTTCCAAGAAACGACGTCCAATTTTTTCGTAAGCTGGATCCATGCGTAACGCAATATCCGAAGTCAACATCGTTGGTCTTAATTTTTTTGAAGCATCATGCGCATGTGGAATAATTTCGCCTACATCTTTTGCTACCCATTGATGAGCACCTGCAGGAGATTTTGTTAATTCCCATTCGAAACCAAATAAATAACTTAAAAATAAATTTGACCATTCTGTTGGTTTACTTGTCCAAGTTACTTCAATACCAGATGTAATTGTATCACCTGCATTTCCTGTTCCGTACGAGTTTTTCCAACCCAAACCTTGCATTTCCAAATCAGAAGCTTCAGGGTCTGGTCCTACATGATCAGCCGAAGCCGCACCATGTGTTTTTCCGAAAGTGTGACCACCGGCAATCAACGCCAATGTTTCTTCATCATTCATCGCCATACGCGCAAACGTATCACGAATATCGCGTGCAGAAGCCAAAGGGTCTGGATTACCATCTGGTCCTTCTGGATTCACGTAAATTAATCCCATTTGTACCGCAGCCAACGGATTTTCTAAATCGCGATCACCAGAATAACGGCTATTTGCACCACCACTCTCTTCTAACCATATTTTTTCAGAACCCCAATAAACATCCATATTTGGTTCCCAAACATCAGCACGACCACCAGCAAAACCTAACGTTTTGAATCCCATCGACTCTAATGCTACATTTCCTGTTAAGATAATTAAATCTGCCCACGAAATTTTATTACCATATTTTTGTTTGATAGGCCAAATTAAACGACGCGCTTTGTCCAACGAAACGTTGTCTGGCCATGAGTTAAGCGGCGCAAAACGTTGCTGTCCTTCACCTGCTCCACCACGACCATCTTGCACACGGTATGTACCCGCACTATGCCACGCCATACGAATGAAAAATGGACCATAATGCCCAAAATCTGCTGGCCACCAATCTTGAGAATCAGTCATCAAAGCTTTTAAATCAGCTTTAACAGCTTCTAAATCTAATTTTTTAAATTCTTCGGCGTAATTAAAATCTTCCCCCATTGGGTTCGATTTATTTGAATGTTGACGTAAAATATCAACTTTTAATTGATTTGGCCACCAATCTTGATTTTGTGTTCCTTCTCCTGCCACTGGTTTTGACATTGTACCATTGTGGAAAGGGCATTTTGAAATATCACCTCCTTGATTCTCCATGAATACTATTTTTTTATGTTTAATAATTTTTGTTTTGTAAATATCATAAATATAGTAATTTGTCTTATCAATTAAAAATCAAATTGTTTTATCAATCAATCAATTTATTTTATATAGAATGTAAATTAAATAGTTATTAATTATATTATAAAAATTGATTCGTTTATTTTTAATGAGTAAAGAGATTTCGAGAATCCTCTAGCTTTTAAGTTTATATCTGTATCAAGATAAAACTACATTTCACATAATATCAATGCATAGAAATTTTCAATCTTAACTTCAATATATCTTAACATCGTAAAATTATTATAGTCAAAAAAATGTTTATACATTTGTAACAATGAAATTTATAATTCTCATAATTGCATTATATGTTAATGTTCTATCATTTGTGCCATGTCAAGACACAAATACTAATAGAACGCAAGTTTCTATGGTGCATAGTGAGAAAGATAATTCAGATCATAAAGATCAATGTAGTCCTTTGTGCGTTTGTAATTGTTGTCAAATTACAATTTCATCAATGAAATTTACACGATTACTAAAAACTCCTAAAGTTTTTGAACCAAATACTTCCAAGAAAATACAATTCAAAAAGAATACAATTCAAAACCAATTGTATGCCGATATCTGGCAACCTCCTAAAATAAATATTGCTTAACGAGACGATTTCTTTTTTCGTCTACACATTGATTTCAATTGATATAAAATTGAAGTCAACACTTTTCTGTGCTCATTTATTTTGATAATAAGTGGGTAATGTTAATACAATTAATCAAATTATCTGTGTTAGATAAAATCATAAAATTTAGTATCCAAAACAAAATTGTTATTGGAATTATGACTGTATTGTGGATTATCTGGGGCGTATGGAGCGCAACAAAATTGCCAATAGATGCGGTACCCGATATTACCAACAATCAAGTCCAAATTATTACGGTCAGCCCTACTCTAGCTGGTCAAGAAGTAGAACAATTGGTCACTTTTCCAATTGAGCAAAGTATTGCGAATATTCCTGATATCGAAGAAACAAGAAGTATTTCTCGTTTTGGTTTATCTGTGATTACGGTAGTGTTTAAAGAAGATGTAGATATTTATTTTGCGCGTCAATTAGTCAACGAAAAATTAAAAGAAGCACAAGAAGACATTCCGCAAGGTGTTGGCATTCCCGAATTATCACCTGTGAGTACTGGTCTTGGAGAAGTCTATCAATATATTTTACATCCTAAAAAGGGAAGTGAGAAAAAATACAATTCAAAACAATTGCGCGAAATGCAAGATTGGATTGTTCGTAGACAATTAAACGGAACGCCTGGTGTTGCTGAGATCAATAGTTTCGGTGGAGAATTGAAGGAATACGAAGTTGCTTTAGATCCGAATAGATTGCGCGCAATGGGAATTAGTGTATCGGATATTTTTGATGCCTTAGAAAAAAATAATCAAAATACTGGAGGAGCTTACATCGATAAGAAGCCAAATGCTTACTTTATTCGAGGAATTGGAATGGTAACTTCTTTAGATGATGTAAAATTAATTCCTATAAAAAATGCGACGGGAACTGTTCCTATTTTTATAAAAGATGTAGCTGATGTAAGACTAGGACATGCCATACGATACGGAGCAATGACTTACAATGGTGAAGTAGATGCTGTTGGTGGTGTTGTGATGATGTTAAAAGGTGCGAATTCTAATGAAGTAGTTAATCTAATTAAAGAAAAAATACCAACAATTCAAAAATCGTTACCAGATGATATCGTTATCGAGCCTTTCCTTGATCGAACGAATTTAGTAAATCGTGCAATTAAAACAGTAGAAAAAAATCTGATCGAAGGTGCATTAATTGTCATTTTTGTATTGGTTATTTTTCTTGGTAATCTAAGAGCTGGTTTAATCGTTGCATCTGCCATTCCTCTATCCTTATTATTTGCATTAGGAATGATGAATGTTTTTGGTGTGAGTGCGAATTTAATGAGTTTAGGAGCTATTGATTTTGGATTGATAGTCGATGGAGCCGTTATTATTGTAGAAGCGACTTTACATCATCTTGGACTTAGAAAATCAACGCATCGATTAACCCAAAAAGAAATGAATGAAGAGGTTTTTCTTTCAGCTTCAAAAATTAGAAATTCAGCCGCTTTCGGGGAAATTATCATACTTATTGTCTACATTCCTATTCTTACATTGGTTGGTGTAGAAGGAAAAATGTTTACACCAATGGCTAAAACAGTTGGTTTTGCAATTCTAGGTGCATTGATTCTTTCGTTAACGTACATCCCAATGATGAGTGCTTTATTTTTATCAAAAAAGCCTACTCTCAAAGCTTCTTTTTCAGATAAAATGATGGTGAAAATCCATAAAATTTATGAACCATTATTAGAAAAAGCAATCCGAATCAAATATTGGTTAGTTGGTATTACAGTTGCAATTTTTGCATTATCAGTTATTCAATTCAGAAATATGGGGGGCGAATTTATTCCGCAATTACAAGAAGGTGATTTTGCTTTTCACTGTATTTTACCACAAGGAAGTTCCTTAACCCAAAGTTTAGAAACATCCATGCAAGCTTCTCGAATTTTAAAAGAATTTGATGAAGTAAAAATGGTCGTTGGTAAAACAGGTTCCGCTGAGGTTCCTACAGATCCTATGCCTCCTGAAGCAACAGATATGATTGTGGTTCTAAAACCAAAAGACGAATGGAAACGTAACATTTCTTATGAAGAATTAGGTGATGAAATGATGGAGAAACTAGAGGTTATTCCTGGTGTTTTTTTTGAAAAAAATCAACCAATTCAGATGCGTTTTAATGAATTGATGACAGGAATTCGACAAGATGTAGCTGTCAAAATTTTTGGCGAAAATTTAGATTCTCTTTCTTATTATGCAGATAAAACCTCAAAAGCAATTCAATCTGTTGAAGGTGTTACAGCACCCCAAGTAGAACGCGTAAGTGGTTTGCCTCAGATTAATGTCGAATATGACCGAATCCGAATGGCAAATTACGGATTAAATATTCAAGATGTAAATGATATGTTGAGTACAGCATTTGCTGGAAAAACAGCTGGACAAGTTTTCGAGAATGAACGACGCTTTGATTTGGTTGTTCGATTGGATAGTGTGCATAGAAAAAGCATTGATGACATTAACAATTTAATGATTCCTACAAGTTCTGGCAATCAAATTCCAATCTCTCAGGTGGCAAATGTGAGTTATAAATTAGGCGCTTCTCAAATTAGTCGCGAAGAAGGAAAACGAAGAATTGTAATTGGTTTCAACGTAAAAGATAGAGACGTACAATCAGTTGTAAAAGATATTCAGACAAAATTAGACAACGAAATCAAATTGCCTTCAGGCTATTATTTCACCTATGGAGGGCAGTTCGAAAATCTACAAGCAGCTAGTCAACGTTTGATGATTGCAGTACCAATCTCCTTATTATTAATTTTTATGTTATTGTATTTCACATTTCATTCATTCAAACAAGCTGCATTAATTTTTACAGCAATTCCAATGAGTGCAATCGGAGGTATTTTTGCATTAATTATTCGCGATATGCCATTTAGTATTAGTGCCGGAATCGGTTTTATTGCTTTGTTTGGAGTAGCTGTTTTAAACGGAATTGTTTTAATTGGAACATTCAATCAATTAGAAAAAGAAGGAGAAAAAAATATTCTAAAACGAATAATGGAAGGAACTAATATCCGATTACGACCAGTATTAATGACAGCAACAGTAGCATCGTTAGGATTTTTACCGATGGCAATTTCCACAGGCGCAGGTGCCGAGGTTCAAAAACCTTTAGCAACAGTTGTCATTGGAGGATTAATCACAGCTACTTTTTTAACCTTATTTGTATTACCAATGTTATATTTAATATTCAATTCAAAACTTCCGAAAATAAAATTGAATTCAAAAAATACACTTCCATTCCTTGTAATCGGGATGTTTTTAATGGGACAATCTACTCAAGCGCAAACTCGTTCAATTAATATTCAAGAAGCTCAACAAATTGCAATTGAAAATAATCCATTAATCAAAGCAAATGAACGAAGTATCTCATCAAGTGAAGCTTTAAAAGGAACCGCAAATGAATTACCAAAATTAAATGTGGAAGCACAACTTGGGCAATATGCGAGTCCAAAATTTGATTATGGTTTATCTATTTCTCAAAGTATTCCATTTCCAACGATTTTTAAACACCGAAAGGCAGTGTTAGAATCAGAAGTGAATAACAAGAAGATACAAAAGGAAGTGACAACAAACGAATTGTTGAAACAAGTGAGAACCTATTTCTATCAGATCGAATATTTAGAATATAACCATGATCAACTCGAACAATTAAATAAACTTTATTTAGAATTTATTCGAATTGCTTCGGTTCGATTTAATGCAGGTGATATTAAGAAAATCGAAATTAATACGGCAGAAACACAACAAGGAGAAATCAATTTGTTGCTGAAACAAAACAAAGTGTATTTAGCAAATGCGTACAAAAATCTTAACGTATTATTGAATACCGAAGAAGATTTTACAATTACCAAAGAGACGAATTATATTCCATTAAAATTGAGTGGAATTTTAGACGGTTCTACAATTGAGCATCATCCTACTCTAAAAGCTTTTTACCAACAGATGGAAATTACAGAACGAAACAAAGATGTCTTAAAAGCCGAAGGTTTACCAGAATTCTCACTTGGTGTAAACAGTTTATCGATGATTGGAATGCACGAAAAAAATGGAGTTGAAAGGTATTACAATGGTCTTGATCGTTTTACTTCAGTAAACCTTGGTGTAGCAATTCCCTTAACGTTTGGTGCTACAAAGGCAAAAATCAAAGCATTGGAATATGATAAACAAGCCATTCAAGAAACAGCCAATTTTCAAAAACAACAGCTAAAGATTCAACTTGATAATTCGATTAATCAATATCAGCAAGATTGGGAACAATATGAATATTACGTAAACCAAGCCATTCCAAATGCAGAAAAAATTGTAAAGGCAGCTCAATTGGGTTACAAAACTGGTGAAATCTCGTATGTCGAATATCTTTTTGCATTGCAAACCGCAACGGATATTCAATTAAAATATCTTGAATCGATACAACAAGTCAATCAAACTGTTGTCAATATTAATTCTATCATCAATCAATAAAATGAAAACAATAAAGATTATTATCTATAGCGTGTTAGCCATATTATTTCTAAGTAATTGTACCAAAGAAACAAAAACGGCACAACCTACAGAAGAAAAAGAAGCTGAGCACGAAGAAGCTCCACAAACAATTGCTACGCTAACAGAAGAACAAATGAAGGCTGTTGGTGTAAAACTGGGAACAATTGAAGTAAAGGAGTTAACAGCTATGATTAAAGCAAATGGAATTTTAAACGTTCCGAATAGCAATATGGCAAGTGTTGCATCCATGTTTGGTGGAGTAATACAAACCTTACCCATTCAGGAAGGTTCATATGTCAAAAAAGGACAAGTAATTGCGACAATTTCAAATCCAGAATTTATTCTAACACAAGAGCAATATTTAACTGTTTTGAGTCGAATTACCTATGCAGAGCAAGAATTTAGACGACAAAAAGAATTGTTTGATAACGATGCTGGTGCAAAAAAGAATCTTCAGAACTCTTCTGCTGAATTGAAAACATTACGTTCTCAAAAAGCATCTTTGTCTCGTCAACTGCAAATGATGGGAATTAATCCTTCTAAAGTAAGCAATGCAAATTTGAAAAATGGAATGGTAATTACAGCACCAATTAGTGGAACGGTAAGTAAAATTATTGCGCAAATAGGGAGTTATGTAGATGTCTCGTCTCCTGTCGCTGAAATCATTGATAACAGTTCTATTCACTTAGATTTACAAGTTTTCGAGAAAGATTTACCTAAAATGAAAGTTGGTCAAGTTATTCAATTTGAATTAACAAATAATCCAGGAAACAGTTACGAAGCAGTCGTTTACAGCATTGGTTCTTCTTTCGAAAATGAAAGTAAAACCATTGCAGTACATAGCAAAGTACGAGGAAATAAATCTGGATTGATAAATGGAATGAATATTACAGGAGCCGTAAGCTTAAGTAATTCCTCTACACCTGCTGTTCCCAATGATGCAATTGTAGAAGCGGATGGTAAATTTTACATCTTTGTCAAAACAAACAAAAAAGTAGAAGAGCATACAGATGAAGAAAGTAAAGATCCGAACGAAAAGAACAAAGAACATAAAAATGAAACATCGATAAACTTTGAAAAAATCGAGGTTGTAAAAGGTTCTTCAGATATGGGTTACACAGCTATTACAACCGTAAATGAAATTGATCCAACTGCACAGATTGTTGTAAAAGGAGCCTTTTTCGTTAATGCTAAATTAAGTAATTCTGGCGATCACGGACATTAAAAACAATTCAAATAAATTGAGTTGTTCCCCTAACTAACTTCCAATAAAAAGTCCGATAGACAATATGTTTATTGGACTTTTTAGTAGTTGTAATAAATAAGTAACTATTTAATTCGTAATTCAAAAATCTCAAATACTTTTTTATGATATGATACTCATCAAAACTTATCATCTAGCTGTTATTCTGGGCTTGTCTCAGAATCGCATTTAATTTGCTGTTCTTAAGCTAGCAGATTCCTCATCCGTTCTCACTACTTCGGAATGACAACTGGTTTTTGTTATTCGTTATTATCGTCTAAGTCTTCGATACAACGTTTTGAAAACTTCACTCTGAATGACAGTAATGAGAAGCTGAAATGAATTCAGCTTGACAATTTGTGTCATTTCGAGGTATCGAGAAATCTTTTGTCACTTTTTTTATTAATTGAACATCTATTTTAATTACCGGTATTCATATGTCCTACGGGGAAGCTCATCCAAAAAACATTTGAAATTAAAAGGAGGAGCCATGGTATGGCTCAGGTAATTCAACTAACTAAATTATCTCCATAAAGTTGGCAACTCGCTCCACTCAAACACTCCAACTTTTTTTATTCCAATGATTTAGAGTTGAATTACATTTTGATTCTAAATCGTCGGAGTTTTAGTTCCTTTTTCAATACTCAAATTCACATTTAACAACGGATTTTCTGTCATTCTGAGCTTGTCTCAGAATCGCATTCAATATATCATTTCGAGGTATCGAGAAATCTTTTGTCACTTTTTTATTCATAGCTTATCTATTTTAATTATCGGTATTCATATGCCCTTCGGGGAAGCTCATCTAAAAAACATTTGAAATTAAAAAGAGGAACCATGGTATGGCTCAGGTATTTTAAATAATTTATTTCCATAAAGTTGGCAACTCGCTCCACTCAGACACTCCAACTTTTTTTATTCCAATAATTTAGAGTTGAATTGCATTTCGATTCTAAATCGTCGGATTTTTCTAATTCCTTTTTAATAACATTTGAAATTAAAAATTCTTTAATGTCACTTTTTAATTGACTAAAAAGTAACCAAAAAGTCAAGGCTGTAAACCTCTCTACTAAAAATGTTCTCATTCCACTAAAGATTTTAAAAACCCTACGGGCTAAAATCTTTTTAACGTTACATTTAAACATTTTCTTAACGTGAGAGTTTTAATGCCGGTTTCTCATCCTTTTTCAATATTCAAATTCCTTGTCATTCAGAACTTTCAAAGAATCTCATATCTAATTGTTCATAAAAACATTTTACATCGTAAATCCCATATCAAAAACCTTATACATACATTCTACTGCCACCCTACTGCCACTATGTTGCCTTTATCCTGCCTTTATCTTGGGAGTATCCTGCTACTATTTATAGATGTCCCGTCCTAAAATAACTATACATGTTTTTAAATAAATCCTGTTATAGTTATACGCTAATTGATGCCATTGCATTTTCATAGGGATCATCTTTTTCGGTCATACTTTCATACACTTGCAATTTGTATATAGCTAATTCAGTACAAGTCTTAATGTACTTCCAAACTTCAGGATTGTTCTTATTGGTTTGCAATGAATCAATTCTCTGAACCAGAAAGTCATTTGTTTATATGCTTAGTTGATCAATTACATAGACTTTTTCGATGTTTAAAATAAGCCATAAAAATCTAATTAGAAGGGTATAGATGTTTTCATAAACATTGTTTTTTTTAGATGAAAACAGTAGTAGATTTCAATGTAAATTACTTATTTTAAACTCAATTACGTTTGTAAATTATCACAAATCATTAATCGATTACTCCATGAAATGTATGAATTTATAAATTTCGCACATTTATACAGCGTGATAGTGTATCTTTTCCATAGTAAATTAAAAAATTAACATTTACTAAATCATTATTTATCAATCATATAAACAATTACAGGTGACACTTTTATAAAATCAACATAGTCTTTATGTTTTTGACGTGCTTCTTTATTGTTTTAATAATTATGCCTTCTAATTTTAAGCTAAGAATATTAATAATCCTAAAATACACGACTATGAAAACAAAAAATTACTTATTCAAAACTGATGTTAGATGTTAGATGTTAGATGTTAGATGTTAGATGTTAGATGTTAGAAAGTTATTTTTTATGAATTAAAACTACTAAAAGATGAGAAAAATTGCACCGTTTATACACACACTCATCTGCTACCTATTTATTATTTTGTTTATTTATGCAGCTGTGAGTAAACTGATGGATTTTGAGAATTTTCAAATTCAATTGGCACAATCACCATTACTAAGTGCATACGCAGGATTTATTTCTTACGCCGTAATTATTGTGGAAATTGTAATTGTATTATTACTTTGTATCAAGCAAACACAACAAATTGGGTTGTATGCTTCTTATGGTTTAATGCTTGCATTCACTGTTTATATTTATCTAATTATTAATTACAGTGATTTTGTCCCATGTTCTTGTGGTGGAATTCTAGAGAAACTGGGATGGACAGAACATTTGATATTCAATCTCGTTTTTGTTGGATTAGCTGTAATTGCTATTTACTTGTGTAAAACAGCAATTTATCAAAAAAGTAAACGAAAGCTATTTGTTAACTTCTTTGCTATTTCGATTGTTTCAATTGGAAGTGTTATTATGCTATTTCTTACATCTGAACACATCATCAAACAAGAAAATAATTTTACAAGACGATTTATACCGCATGCTATAAAAAATAGGACATCTATTAATCTAGGAGCTAATTCATATTATTATGCTGGTTACAATGATAATGTTATTTTTCTAGGAAATTATACATCGCCCAGTTTAGTTACTTTAGTTGATTTGAACCTTACAAAAATTACGACTAAAAAATATAAATTAGAATATCCTCATCAAGCTAAAAATATAAAAATTCAAATATTAAATAATTCTATTTTTTCTTTTGATGGTAGCTCATCATTAATCTATTCAGGAAAATTAACCGATTCTATTAGTAAGTGCATTAGCTATCCAAAAATGTATTATAATCAAATAATAGCTATTGACTCCTCTAATTTTATAATTAAATCATTGCATTCTAAAACTAAGAACCAAACATTAGGAATAATATCATTAAACAACATTCCATATTTAAAATTAAAACCCAATATTTTGAATAAACAAATTGATGGAACATTTGATTTAGATGGCTTACTATTGGTTGATCCTATAACTAATAAAATCTTGCATTTTTATCATTATAGAAATCAAATCATGGTAATGGATATCCCCCTGAATTTTCCAGTGTAAGTTAAGCTACATTTTTTAAAAATTGTAAATTATTATTAAACTCAAAAA
>NZ_JACAGF010000050.1:0-1015 GCF_030324345.1 Empedobacter sp. R750
GTTTTTACATAGTTTTTTAATTCAACATTAGTTTTAAAAGTCACTCCTTACCCTGTACATCGCGCCAACTTTGTTTTTAGGAAAGGGGTTTTTGTTTTTGTTTTTTCTTTATTTTCATTTTTTTGCTCATCCAAAAAACATTTGAAATTAAAAAGAGAAGCCATAGTATGGCTTAGGTATTCCTTTTCTTTAATGTCACTTTTTTTATTCATTGAACATCTATTTTAATTATTGGTATTCATATGCCCTTCGGGGAACAGTCAAAAAAACTAACGAAAAAAGACTTGGCTGTAAACCTCTCTACTAAAAATGTTCTCATTCCACTAAAGATTTTACAAACCCTACGGGCTAAAACCTTTTTAACGCTCCATTTAACCATTTTCTTAACGTGAGAGTTTTAATACCAGTTTATTCATCCTTTTTCAATATTCAAATTCGTTATCTCTTTCAAGAACGAATTCCAAAACCGTCATTGCTGAAAAGTCGAGTGTCAATTCGGCGTAAGGAGCGTTAAAAATGATTTACTGTTCGCATTTTATATGCGAATGATTTAAAGCATTTAGCGAATAGCCATTATTGACCGACTTGTAAGCACAGACTTGACTTTTTTGGTTCGTTTTTGTGTCAAGACAAAAATGAATGTGAAATCCTTTCTATCACTTTTTTATTCATGGTCTTTATTATTTTATGAATATTGAATTCATATACCTTTCAGGGAAGAGAGCAAAAAAGTAATCAAAAAACTCTTGTCTTTGATTTTCGACGGCCAAAATAAGTTTCAGCCATTGAATGTTTTAAATCATTTGCTACGCAAACAGTAAAACATTTTAACCATGACTTCAACTTTTTGACACTCGCCTCCAAATCATATGACATTTTTATAATCCTTTTTCAATATTCGAATTCGTTGTTATTCTTAGTTCGTCACAGAGCCTCATCCTCAAATACATAAGACATCTTACAATTATAAAATCTCAATTCTCATATCTAACATCTAATCTGTACTTTTTACTTA
>NZ_JACAGF010000051.1:0-1011 GCF_030324345.1 Empedobacter sp. R750
ACGAGAAAGAAGAGAAAATGAAAGCCGACCGCATAACATCACCTATACGCAAGCAGGGGGTTCGTGCTTCGTAAGACAGGAAAGTGGTAAATTTGAAGTTCAGTTCTTCGTAGGAAGTTCAGTGGTTAAAATCCCTGCCTGCGTATAGCTGAGAACCGTTATCTGCAAGCATATCCAACATTCCGCATAAATGACACAAAATCAAAATAATAACATAAATTCAAACGAAAACTCAAAATTAATTCTTATGAAAAAAATCTTATTTTTAGCAATTAGCGGAATTTTCCTTTTTTCCTGCAACCAAAAAAATGAAGCAAAATCTACAGAAGTAGAAAAAGAAGCAAAAGTTGAAACTAAAAATTTTGATTGGTTACTTGGAGAATGGAAAAGAAATAACGAAGAAAAAGGAAAAGAAACTTTTGAAAATTGGAAAAAAGTTAATGATTCTGAATACAACGGAATTGGATTTACTTTAAAAAATAAAGACACTTTATCGAAAGAAGAAATGAAAATCTTCGAAAACAATGGAGAATGGAATTTAATAGTAAAAACTCGTGATGAAAAAGAGCCGACTAAATTCAAAATGTCTGAATTAAAAAGTGATAAATTTGTTTGCGTAAATGACACAATTGATTTTCCTAAAAGAATTGAATACTGGAGAAATGGAGAAAAAATCAACGCTACAGTTTCGGGAGGAGATCTAAAAATTCCATTTGAATTTGAAAGAATAAAGTAAAAAAATGCCTGCAGATAACATAGTATTTGCAAAAGGCGGGGTTGAATATATAATAGAAAAACTTGATGCATTTAGTCGCAACTTGCTTTTCATATTGTATTTTTTTGTAATTTAACAATCTGAAAAAGCAATTTGCTTCGTTCGGTCGAAATTGAACTTTCAGTTAAATTTAGCCCGCCCTTCGCAAATACTTTTTCCGTTACCTGCTATGTTACGAGCGACCGTCCACAACGACACGGTTTGACCGATTGATAACCGACATTTGCAGAACTAAC
>NZ_JACAGF010000052.1:0-993 GCF_030324345.1 Empedobacter sp. R750
ACCGCTAACGTCCGGAGCATTGGCGAAGTGGCGGAAAATCGAAGCGGAAAGTTTCGATTTGGACGGAACGTAGCCAATGCTTTTTTCTCAGTGGCTAAATTACAAAAAAAAGCCAATGTAAAAAGCATTGGCGGCATACGAAGATGGAACTTTCAATTTGCCGAGAACCCCGCCATTTTGCCAATGCTATGTTAGCTGACGTTTTTTTGTTTTCGATTTATTAAGGTTATCGTTTTCTTGGGTCGATATTTTTGTTAGTTTCTAAATATTTATTGTCAGAAACGGGGTTTATTACTTTATCCGCTCTCATTGGATATTTCTCTAATCCGCTTTTAGGTCTTGTCGGTCGTTTTTCAAATCCTCCACCACAATTCGGACAAACATTCTCTAAAATATTTTCAACACAATCTTTGCAATAAGTACATTCGTAAGTACATATCATTGCTTCGGAACTTTCATTCGGTAAGTCTTTACCACAATTTTCACAGCATTGTCTTAGTTCTAACATATTCAGTTTTATTTATTGTTCCACGAATAATAATTATGCTCGGTGTCCAATGTAAATCCGGTTTTTGGATATAGATTGTTTCCAATATCATTTGTTTTTGCAGTTTCTAAAACAAGTCCGCAAGCATTTGTTTCGATACATAACTTTTTTGCTTCGTCAATAAGTTGAACGGAAACGCCTTTACCTCTGTAATTTTGACTTACAAATAAGTCGTTTAAAAGCCAAAGTCTTTGCATTCTTGTTGATGAAAAAATAGGGTAGAGTTGAACAAACCCAACTATTTGGTTGCTATCATTTTCCGTCACAAAAATTTCAGATTCTTGATTTTGAATTCTTTCAGTTAGGAAGTTTTCTGCGGATTGTAAGTCAGATTGTTTTTCGTAAAATATTCGGTAATCGTCAAAAAGTTTTGATAAGTTTTTTATATCGGATTTCGTCACTTTTCTTGTTGTCATAGGGTGATGGTTCTAAAATGTCAGCTAACG
>NZ_JACAGF010000053.1:0-934 GCF_030324345.1 Empedobacter sp. R750
CTTCGCCAATACTTTTTCCGTTGTACGACATAGTAAAACCGAACCAAACAAAATGAAAGTCAGAGAAGAAAAGTTAAGAACAATTATAGAATGGTCGGAGAAAAACGAAGATGTAAGAGTTCTTCTTCTGACAAGTTCACTTGTAAATCCTTTAGCACTTGTTGACGAATTTAGTGATTTAGACATTGAATTTGTTTTTGAGGATAATACAAATTACATTTCAGACAAAAGCTGGACGCTTAAATTCGGAAATCCAATTGCTATGATTGAAGAAGACGAAAGTTGTTTTAACCATAAACACGCAATGAAAATGCTACTTTATGAAGACGGTGTGAAAGTAGATTTTAAACTTTACAGCAAATCAAAATTTATAAAGGAAACGCAAGAGAAAGAATTACCAGAAGATTGGGATATTGGTTATAAAATTTTAATTGATAAAGATGGTATTACAAAGCAAATGCTGAAACCAACTTATCAAATTTCCATTATCAAAAAACCGTCTGAAAAAGAGTTTCAAAATCTAATAAACGATTTTTGGTGGGACACAACTTACGTGGCAAAGTGTCTTGTGAGAGATGAAATATTCTATGCGAAATTTATGTCGGAAACCGTTATTCGCACAGAATATTTAATTCCTTTAATTGAATGGCACATTGCAAGTGAACACAATTGGAACATAACGACCAATAAATATGGACGACTTTTCAAAAAGTATCTTAACCAGGAAATGTGGGCTAAAACAGAACAAACATTTTCAGGGAGCGATATAAAGGAAAATTGGACTGCTCTATTTTCAATGACTGATTTAGTTTCAGAAATAGGAACTGAATTGTCAAAAAAATTAGAGTACAAATACCCGGATAAATTAGAAAATGACATACGAAAATATTTAGCTGGACTAAAACCCAAAACATAACTACGTCGTACAACATCG
>NZ_JACAGF010000054.1:0-831 GCF_030324345.1 Empedobacter sp. R750
TTTTGAGTTTAATAATAATTTACAATTTTTAAAAAATGTAGCTTAACTTACACTGGAAAATTCAGGGGGATATCCACATCGCATAAATGATAAATGAAAATCCAATCATAACTCTCGGGTTTACATATGTATTCTCTAATACAATTAATGGTAAAGGAATTAGTATAGGAATCAACAATAAGAATAATATAATAAGCACTTTATTAGATGCTTTTAGTTGTTTTTTTAGTAATTTATATATTCCATATAAAAATGCTAAAATTGTAAAACAAAAACCTATAAGGTAATGATAATTAAAAACCAGACAAATAAGATCATAAACAGCCTGTGTATTGTGTTTTAAGATTGTAAATACATCATCATTAAAAAACACAAATTTATCTCTTCCTACTGAAGGAGAATTTGTTATAAATAGTAAAAACTTATAAATTACAAAACCTCCTATAGATGCCATAATTCCTATAAGAATTATAAAAAAAGCTTTCTTTATATCATCTTTATATAAATGATTTATAGCAACAAAAAGAGTCATAATTATAAAAATAGAAATGGAAGCTTGATAAGTAAGAAATATAACTAAAACAGCTATCAGAGTAACAATTACAAACCTTAGTTTATTTTCTACAAAATTTCTATAAAATGGAATAATCGCTGACATAACAGAAATGGCCATAAATGGAGAATCGTATCTAAAAGCTAAATTCTCAATCATAAAAGGGCTCGTTAATAACAAAAGTGCACTTATTTTGAAAGTATGGATATGCAAACAAAAATAGGAGTATTAGTTAAGCTACATTTTTATAACTAATTTTTTGTTGATTAAATTCTTCA
>NZ_JACAGF010000055.1:0-720 GCF_030324345.1 Empedobacter sp. R750
TTTTCCGAAATTGACCTGACCTGACTTTTCCTGAAAATCGACTTTAAAGCTGTTTTTACAGATAAATCAGGTTTCTCTAACAGACAGGAAATAAATGCTAAGTATTTGGCTTTAAACTTAAAATCAAAAAATAAGTGTTTTCTTTTAATGTTTAACAGGGCTGATTTGACAGTTGGCGGTGGCAAGAAACTTTCAGGACCTACCTCATAGACAAGTTTCAAATCAAAAAAAGTATGATAGAAAACGGTATATGGATTGTAAAGCTTCCTCGAAAATAACTTTTGTGTAGGTTCTAACTGAAGGATAATGGAACCTCCCAGAAAATTTCCAAGACTCTCAAACATCAGGATTTTGAAAATATCGGAAGTAATGCCATAAGGAATATTTGACACCACTTTGAAAGGAAATTTCGGAACTGCAAAATTCCTAAAATCACAACCGACAACTTGAACATTTCGGGCATCAGAAAATAATTTTCGTAAATGTTCAACCAAAGCTGTGTCGTTTTCAATAGCAACAACATTGTTGGCGATTTTTAATAAATGAACAGTAAGAAACCCCTTGCCTGCCCCAATATCTAAAACCGTATCCTGATTACTTATATTTGCTTGTCTTATTGCATCTTTTATTAGCACTTTATCAATAGTAAAGTGCTGACCCGTAAAACGAACGGGCAATTTCTTTTTTGTCATTAGTAACTTCTTACAGGTGAATACTTGA
>NZ_JACAGF010000056.1:0-693 GCF_030324345.1 Empedobacter sp. R750
GCTTTAGGTTACAGAATATCAGTTAAAACAGTTGCTAAATATATGCAAGAGCTTGGTTTAAGAAGTAAATTAAGTAAAAAGTTTAGAGTTACAACAAATTCTAAACATAATTATTTAACTGTAAATAATCTTCTTAATCGAGATTTTTACGCTTCAAAACCTTCTATGAAATGGGTATCAGATATTACTTATATTCAAACTCAAGAAGGATTTTTATATTTAACAACAATTATCGATTTATATGATAGAAAGGTCATTGGTTGGAGTTTGAGCAATACGATGAGTACTGAAGATACAACTTTATCAGCATGGCGTATGGCTATAAAGAATAGAACGATTAAAAAAGGAATGCTATTTCATTCTGATCGAGGAATACAATATGCGTCAAAGAAGTTTGCAAATACGCTTGATTCTTATGGTGTTATCCGTAGCATGTCAAGGAAAGGGAATTGCTGGGACAATGCTGTGGCTGAGAGTTTCTTTAAATCGTTAAAAACTGAAATGATTTATGGAAATAAATTAATTACAAGAGAGAAAATGAAAAAACAAATTTTTCAGTATATTGAAATTTGGTATAACAGAAATAGAAGACATAAAGCTTTGAATTATAAAACTATTTTTGAGTTTAATAATAATTTACAATTTTTAAAAAATGTAGCTTAACTTACACTGGAAAATTCAGGGGGATATCCA
>NZ_JACAGF010000057.1:0-665 GCF_030324345.1 Empedobacter sp. R750
GTTGGCATATTGAACTCCTCGATCTGAATGAAAAATCAATCCTTTTTCTATCTTTCTGTTTGCTAAAGCGACTTTCCAGGCTGATAAACTTGTTTTTTCAGTGCTCATTTCATCGTACAAACTCCAACCAATAACCTTGCGATCGTACAAATCAAGAACAATTGTTAAATACAAAAATCCTTCAATTGTTCTGATGTAAGTGATGTCAGAAACCCATTTTTGGGCAGGTTTAGTGCTTTCGAAATCTCTATCAAGAATATTTTCTACAACCAAATAATTATGTTTAGAATCTGTTGTGATTTTAAATTTCTTGCTCAATTTACTTCTAATTCCAAGTTCTCTCATGTATTTTGAAACTGTAATTCGAGATATTTTAAATCCTAAATTATTTAATTCTGCTGTAATTCTTGGACTACCGTAACGTTGCTTTGAATCAAAATAAATCGTTAAAATACGTTGTTTCAGCTCTTCTTTTTTATGAAATCTAACAGAAAACGGACACTTTTTCCATCTAAAATAACTGCTTTGACTGATTTTTAAAACTTTACACATTTTTTCAATCGGATAAATAATTTCATGATTTTTGATGAATTGATATTTCAACGACCGCTCTTGGAAAAAATGCTGATCGCCTTTTTTAGGATGTCTCGTTCAAGTTCAGCATC
>NZ_JACAGF010000058.1:0-646 GCF_030324345.1 Empedobacter sp. R750
TTTGCTGTTGTTAAAAGAGAGGAACCTTTTGTAAAATTAATTGCTTAAATAGTTGGTTTTATCTTAGAATGCTCAGTATCTAAGTCTTAGTAAAGCGAAATTACCAGAAGAAGGTAAAAGTAGATATAGTATTGCTTTGCAAGTTCTTAATTTAAAAAATAGAGAGTTATTATTTTCTCAGCAAAGAAATTTTGAGTTAAATAATACAACATTAACTAAATCTCCAGAATTTATTACGTCTTATGAGGAAAATTATTTTATTAATAATTTTTCAGATATTTTTAGAAATATAATAAATTATTAAAACCGAGTTTAGCTCGGTTTTATTTTGCGCTACATTTTGCGTGATGATATACAGGAAAATTGCATGAATTCGCAATAAAACACAATTCATTTGCCTTTTTGTGTAGCGAAAGCGCCAACTCAATTTGTGATGAATCAGAAATAATGATTTCAGGGAATAAATCTACTTTTACAATCTTTCCGCTTCCATCAGGATTGACTTGCAGTGTAGCTTCTGAATGATCTTGGTAAGAAATTACTTCAATTTTATATTGCATACAACAATAGTAACTGTTGCACAACTCCAATTTACAGTAAAAAACAGAATATATGACCTCGTTTAAGCCTTTTTAAGCGAGGTTTA
>NZ_JACAGF010000059.1:0-628 GCF_030324345.1 Empedobacter sp. R750
TACGGATTCTTTTCATATATTAAAATTAAGGTTTTATGCTTAACTTTTACTCCCAACTAAGTTAGTATATCCAAATAATCTATTTTTTCTATATTATTTAGATAACGATTCTATTAAAAAAGTAAGTGATTTATACAAGTTAATAAATTTCAAATAATTTCATAATTAAATATAACCACAATCCATGCTATAACTAGTTCTTAGTGTTCACTAAACACTCCAACACACTCAATTTCTTTCGAGCAGAAATACAAAATAAACCATTGTTTTACTCCTAAGCGCATCGGACAATCATCGCATGCCCATCCGTGAACTCACCGATGCCTATTCGTGAACTCACCGATGCCTATCCGTGAACTCGCCGATGCCCTTGCGTGAACTAACCGACTATACCCCATAAGATTACCTTCTAAACAAGTAAGTTCTGAGAGTTATAAAGGAAGCTTCCTTTTTATTAAGAAGAAGCTTCTCGTTGACTAATTAGAAGCCTCTTATCGACTCATAGGAAGCTTCTTGTTTTGAGTTCTGAGAGTATAAGATGTTCAATACTTAATACTTAATACTTAATACTTAATACTTAATACTTAATACTTAATACTTAATACTTAATACTTAATACTTAATACTT